>NZ_JAPZRB010000138.1:0-28594 GCF_027531105.1 Microcystis sp. LE18-22.4A | reverse complement strand
TAAAAACTGAACCTTGACAACAGATAGTAGGGGGTTTTGTTCAGAAAAGAATTCAAATTCGGCCTTGAACGAGTAAAACTTTCTAGGAAATAAGGTTGAACATTAGATTTTTTCGACTTGTTCAAAGTGGCCGGAGGGCATTCGGACACTCAAAACGGACGGGTCGAAAGAGTCAGACTTAAGCAATTAAGCGTTTTTCGGTGAAGCGTCAACCCCGTTCAGCGACCACCCTAAAAAAGTGGCGTGGTGAGGAATCGCCGTCCGTTTTACGGCGGCGAGGATGTCAAAATAATCTCTTGATCCTCAATCCCATCGGCAGGAATTTCCTGACTGCCAAGTTGTTGAAACTCCCCTAGTAACTGAAAAAAACGCTCAAATCCCTGCTTTTCATCGGGGCAATAGAGCAGGATAATTTTAGCCCAAGCATTAGATGTATGAAGATTGTATTTGTTTTCAACAAACTGATGAAACTCTTGATAGAATCTGATTTCTTCGGCTGTCGGTTCAATTCCTAACTCCCGTCTAGCAGTTTTATAACCCACTAAAAACATAAACAAATCCGACAGGGAAGGACGACCAATATACAGTCCAGGTCTAGCTTTAATCTTAGACAAAATCTCAAATAATCCGCCTTTTACTTCCATCTTTACCCTTCTCCTGCTTCAGTAATTATAAACTCTTCACTTTGGCAATGAAAATCTTTCAGCCAATCATCTCGTGTCATCCCTTGAGGAGACAGATTATCAAATACTCTTCCCCTTACTTCTACCCCATAATGTTTTCCATTGATCGTAATTGATTGATCATTCCCTATGCGATCGCTAATGATATAATCTTCGTCATGATAGCGCGTTTTCAGTTCGATCACTTTCCCCTCAATTTCGTTGTCTGTTAGCCACTGCATTACTGCTCTAGCACATTCATAACATTGATAAAGCTGGAATTGACTGACAATATTGCCAATTTCTTGATCAATTTGGGAATCGGTTAACTTAACCACTCTCTCACTCCAAAATGAAAGCTGGTATCCCTAGTCTATCAGCTGGTTAGTGCGAGGGAATCTTCCCCTGTCAATCCCTAAGCTAGGAAGAAGAATATAAAGAATTTATTAAATTGTAGCTTTTAATACAGTTGTGGGGGGGGAGTGTGTATGCTTCTGCTATCTCCCTTTGGCGTTGGGTTGGGCTGTTGCTTGATCTGGATGTGGGGGGGGCGATCGTACTTGATTTTTGAGGAGCTATCACATGATGTTCAAAAAGATTACCTTTCCATTCCTAATATTCAGTAGTTTGCTAATGATAGGCATCAATAACCCTGTCAAGGCTGCTGTTATAGGTGCGAGTGAAGGAAGCGGTCCTTCAACAGAGACAGAGTATGATTCAGTTACAACTCCTAACCAAGAGACAGGGTGGTTTATCGGTTCTGAAGCGACCCCACAAGAAGTAGCTTTCGATCCTACCAAAGGCTCTTGGAGTAAGAAGTTAAATATTACCGTGACTGGTGTGAGAGATTTCTTTCTTGAAGAATACTTAACTGTAGTAGGAAAACCTTGGGTTGATTGGCACGAAAGAATAACAATAATTTCATGGCTGTGGACTGATGCACAGTTCAAAGTAAAAAGACCAGGTGACGTTGATTTCATAGATGCTCCAGGATTGGATTTTCTAATTGTGGACAATCAGGTAGATTTTAAATTCGATCCACTTCCCCATGGAACCATCGTAAACATCATCAAAAAGCTCCGATACACTGGAACTGGCGATTCGGGTGTTTTTATCAGAGTACGTGAATACCCCACAGTAGTTCCCGAACCTACCTCCACCCTCAGCCTCCTCGCCCTCGGCACTCTCGGCGCAGCTTCAACCCTCAAACGCAAACTAAAACCCTCCAAATCTACCGAAAAAGAAACCACAAAAGTAGGCTAAATTGCTTCTAAAAATACCATGAATGCCCCTTCATTTAGTCAGTTGAGGGGGTATTTTTGGCATAACTCTCTCAATTCCCATGATTTTAAGGAGGATGGTTTATCTTGCAAGCCGAGAGCTGCTACAATCTAAGATGACTGGTTATAGATGCTTTCAAGATGACTAAAACAGCAGAAACCCTCAAAATAGAACTTGCTCAACTTTCTGTGCAAGATCGCGCTGAACTAGCTTACTTTCTCATCCATTCCTTAGATGAAGGTGTAGATGACAATGTTTTAGATGCTTGGGATAGAGAATTAACTCAAAGGTTAGCCGAAATTTATGCTGGAACAGCCAAGGGTGAACCATCGGATAAAGTATTATTGGAATTACGAGAGAAATATTCGTGAAACCTGTTATTATTCACAGTGAAGCAAGACGAGAACTTGACAATGCTATTCAATATTATGAGAAGCAAAAGATAGGATTAGGGCTAGATTTACTATCTGAAATTGAACAAGCTCTCGAAAAAATTAAAATTAACCCTAATCTGAGAACAGCCCATACTATCGAAGGGGTGCGCCGTTATCTCATTCGCCGTTTTCCTTACATCATCTTTTATGTAGAATTTGAAGCATTTATCTGGGTAGTTGCGATCGCACATGGAAAACGTAAACCTGATTACTGGAAAAAGCGAAATTTAGAATAATCGAGATACTCAAACCTAAACTAAAACCCTCCCAATCCACCGAAAAAGAAACCACAAAATTAGGCTAAATTGCTTCTAAAAATACCATAAATGCCCCCTTCATTCAGTCAGTTGAGGGGGTATTTATATCATATTTTTATGTTATCTTGAGGGTATTTATACCGCTTTGCGGAAGGCAAAAGTCTTATACCATAAGCCTTTCATGTTCCTAATTTTTACAATCCAAATCAATCATTAATGTTACCAGTGTAAAATAATTAAAAAATAAGTCCACATCCCTATAACTTTGATAACTTTACTCTTCTGGAATAAACTGATCAACCAAAGGATGCTGACAGAACAAATTAAACCTTTAGCCAAGCAAAAATATCCACTGCTGATATTGACCAACGTTCTAAACCTTTAATCACTGCTAAAGGCTCATTATTTCCTTCAGTTGCAATATGTACTTTCGGTAATCCTGTTTGAAAAACGGTGACTGACTTTGCTGAAGGATCAATCAACCAACCTAATTCTGTTCCTTGTTGTAAACAGAAAATAATCTTTTCCATCACTAAGGTAACAGATTGTTCAGGAGACATAATTTCAATAATCCAATCGGGATAACGTAAAAATTGATCGGCCATTTCTCCATCTAGATCTCTTGGCAAATTCTCCCAACGAATCACCGCAATATCTGGCACAATTGAACGTTCTGCAAAAGTACAACGCAATTCAGGTAGAGCATAAGCTAATTTTTGAGGTTTAGTCTGTTGATTAATGGCAGAGGCTAACTCAAATTGTAAGATGCTGTGTTTTCCTTTGGGCATAGGTTTTTGAGTGACAATTCCATGATAATATTCCCTAGCAGGCTTAGTTTCTGGAAGGGCAAGAAATACTTCGAGGGAAAGGGCTTGTTTATCTTCTATTGTGGCAAACATTAATTGATTTCTCCGCTCTTGAGTTGTTTTATATTATGAGCTCCTGACTCCTGACTCTCAGGTAATTTTTTGATTTTTACAATAGGTCCAATCTAAAAATACGGGTTTTTCTTTAAGCTCTAGCACAAAAAATTTGATTAGCAGTGAGGTTTAACTCTGGAAAAATCCCTGAAATAAGACGTTGATCCTGTTTAAATAAATTACCTTGATATTCTCCATCGATTAATTGATAGATAGAAATGGTGGGTTCTTTGGGGCTGCCGATATATCGGGCTGAACCTTTGGCTAAATAATCGATAATCCAATATTCGGCAATTCCTAATTGTTCGTAGTCGTCGAATTTTTTCAGATAATCATCTCGCCAATTGGAACTGACAATTTCAATAATTAATTTAGCTGATGTTGCCAGAGAAATTGAGGAAGCGGTTTCCCAATAGGGATCATTAACTAGATTTTCTCTGTCTAAGACAATAATATCGGGTAGATAACCTGTATGGGGGCGAAGGGGTTTTACTGCCGCAGTATTGGGGATAAAATAGGGCAATTGCTGCCGATTTATCTCTAAGAATAGGGTTCCAGAAACAAATCCGCCAATTTCTTCGTGTTTTCCGATCGGTCGCATCATGGGCAATAATTTTCCTGCGATTAATTCGTATTGTTGTCCATCATCGGGATATTGATTAATATAGTCATCAAAAGTCAACAATTGGGGGATAGTTTGGGTTGTGGTCATGGCAGTTAGGGGGAATAAGAGAGATGATTTTTCTAGATTCTAACTCGATTAACGACGTTGCCACCAAGTCAATCCAGCTAGGGTAAATCCTACTAAAGGCATCACTACCATCGCTATCCAAAAAATAGCGTTAGCTTGCAGGGGATTTAAATTAATTCTTCTATTTTCTGGTTCCTTGGCCCGGATAGATAAGGTGGCTGTTTCACCACTGGCTAACCACTGCACAGAATTTAAAAATATATCTCCGTTTAACTGTTGTTCAAACAGTCCATCGCTGGCAAAGCTGGCATTACCAATCACGATTAATTTACCTTTTTTTCCCGTCAGGGCAACTCCTAGATCAAAGGGACCAGCTAAATCTTTTTCAGGGTTAAACTGGAGATTCTGATCATTTAAATCACTCTCAGCCCACATTTTATCATTAGTAATCATTAAAGATACGGCTTCAATTCCTTCGACGGGAACGGTAGCGATGGGACGAGCAAAGGGAAAGATAGAAATACCGTTAGCAAAATCGCGAGTAATGGGATGATTGCCGTAATTGGTAATAATGGGACTAGCCGGTCCTAGTCCGATGATTTCCCCGGCACCGGAAGCATCAATAATAATCCGATTATCCAGTTTCACACCCCAGGCGGTTAATAAGGGTTCTAATCCGGTTTCGGTTTGAGGGTCAATCATTAATAAAATTTTGCCCCCTTGCTCAAGATAGTTTTTTAACGCGGTGACTTCCTGGGGAAATATTTTTCTTTTGGGACTGGCAATAATAATGACATCGGCATTATTGGGAATGGTGGAACGTTCCACTAGATTAAGTGGTTCTACTTGATAACCTTTTGCTTCTAAACTATTGACTGCTTGCACTAATCCACCTTGAGGTTCTTTGATGGCATTTTCTCCATGACCTTGCAGAAAATAAGCGGTTAAAGTGCGATTAGTTTTAGCGGTTTCGATGGCGTTACTTAGTTTTGCTTCGGTGATATTTTCCTGTTCACTAATAGTTTTTAGGGGTTGTTTTTTTTCACCATACTGTAGATAGACTCTGGACAGATTATCATCGGCTAGTTTTTTAAATTCTTGGACAATATTGGGTTTTTTCTCCGGGTTAACTATCTCGTACTGAAATTGGGGATTTTTGCGTTGATAATTGGCTAAAAGTTCCTGTTCGTTGGCACTGATTCCCCGGGTTGAAAAAATCCAGACTTTGACGGGTTTTGACAGATTGGTTAATAGTCTTTCGGTTTGGGGGGATAAACTAAAGATTTGGTTTTCGGTTAAATCAACTCGATAGGGATAACGGAGGGCAAGAAAGTTAATTAAACCGATAACACCGAGGACAATAATAGTAGTTATGAGGGTTTGAGTACCGGTGCGGGTACTTCTTTTTTGCCAAAAGTCTTTGGAAGTGATTACTAATAACCACAGCCACCCTAGAAACAGAATAGCCCCGGCAATTAATAACCCCAGAGAGAGGGATGACCATTGACCGGAGATTAACCCCACGGTTAGGCCGGCACTACCCAGAAATAGGGCGGGTATATAGAGAAATTTACTGTATTTTTGCCAGTATCTCATAGTTAGTTTCTTTGATAACGGTCCGCTTCGATCGCTTGAGTAGTTAGGAAGATTCCCAGCAGAATATAACTGAGGAGGATGACTAAACTACTACTGTCAAAAATTCCCCGCACGAAATTGTTAAAGGGTTGATACCAAGATAGATGGGATAGTAATTCTTTCAGGAAAAATCCGATCTGTTCTCCCACTTCTCCTCCGATGCGATCTCGAAAGAAGGTTTCGGCATTGTTAGCAATTACATCCAGTATCCAGATAAATAAGATGGTGATAAAGGTGATGATGTAAGCCAGGATAGAACTATTGGTAAGGGAAGAAATAAACATCCCGATGGCTAGGATGGCCGCTGCCAGTAAAATTAATCCTAGATGAGCCATTAAAATACTGGCTATATTCACCGGGGGAACTGCGCTACTAAAAACTACTATTTCGTAAATCCAGAGGGGGGTAATCATCACGGTAAAAAAGGCCAGCACTCCCAATAATTTACCGATGGCTATACTCCAATTGGTCAGGGGGGAAGTGGCTAAAAGTTCTAGGGTTCCCTGTTTTTTTTCCTCTGCGTATAATCCCATAGACAGGGCTGGCAAAATTACCAACAATAAAGAGGATAAAATAATGCCGATGAAAGTGGTCATAAATTCAGATACCACATCTCTGGCTACCAGAAATCCCGATTGTTCCTGGATACTAATATCGAGAATAATTCCGTAGAGAAGGGAGTTAAAGAAAAATCCTGCTACTAACCAAAATATGCCCATAATTATATAGGCATTGGCGGCGGTAAAATAGCTTTGAAATTCCTTGCGAAAAATCGCCCAGATATTATTGATCATGCCTCTCCTCTTGCTGGTTACTTTCCCCGCTGCCGATTACTTCCAGAAATATATCTTCTAGGGTTTTACGGGTGCGACGCATTTCTAATAAGTTATAACCATTGTTGACAACTATTCTAGCAAGTTCTGCCCCTAGGTTTGTCCCCGCTTGACCAACAATTTTGAGCAGGTTATCGCCGACTTTTGCTGCTTGTTCGACTTGGGGTATTTGTTGCAGGATTTCTAGCAGGGAATCCCTATCACCTTCGATCTCAATTTCATAACTGGAACCGGCAGGGGTAGCGGTAGTAATATTATTGGCCACGATGCGACCCCGATTAATAATTGTCGCTCGATCGCAGGTAATACTCACTTCTGGCAAAATATGAGTGGAGAGAATAATTGTATGTTCTCCCGCTAAACTTTTAATCAGATTTCTCACCTCGATAATCTGTTTCGGATCCAATCCTACTGTCGGTTCATCTAAAATAATTACCGGTGGATCGTGTACGATCGCTTGGGCAATTCCCACACGCTGTTTATAACCTTTGGATAACTTGCGGATAATAACTTTTCTTTTTTCTAGTAACTGACATTTGCCTAACACTAAATCTACCCGCGCTTTTCTATCCCCCGATGAGATGCCTTTAATCCGTGCCACAAAATCAAGAAAACCTTCCACGGTCATCTCTGGATACAAGGGGGGATTTTCGGGAAGATAACCAATGCGACGACGCACTTCTAAGGATTGTTGATGCACATCGTATCCTGCTATCCTTGCTGTTCCCGTTGTGGCAGGAATATAACCAGATAAAATCCTCATAGTCGTGGTTTTTCCCGCTCCATTTGGTCCCAAAAAACCGAGAATTTCTCCTTTTTCTACGGTAAAATCCACGTCACTGATTGCCGTGGTAGAACCATAAATTTTACTCAGATGTTCGACTTCAATCATAAGCTTTATCAGTTATCAGTTATCAGTTATCAGTTATCAGTTACCAGTTACCAGTTATCAGATAGGAGTTTTCAGTCTGTTAAGTGACAAGTTCGGAGCTTTCTTTTAACTCGACGGAATCTAAAACCTAATTTGTTAAGCTAGAAGATTTTATGGACTTAGTTTCTAACCTTCTTTTTGGGTAGGAGAATTGCCAGATTCTTTCTTTTGCCTCTTGCCTCTTGCCTCTTGCCTACTGCTCACTGATAACTGATTTTTCCCAGACTATGATCCCGATTAATTTCTACCACTAGATGCGCTTGTTTGAGCAGGGGTGGGAGAAATAATTGCGGATGTAAACTTTTCCAAAAATACTTGACAAATTCCTCGATTTCTGATGGGTTCATACCTCCTTTTGTTTCGGCCGCCTGTCGCCATTGTAAACTGTAACGGTAGTCAAGGGGATAAAGAATCAGTAAGCGATCGATTTTTGACCAGAGGGGTAGATATTCTCGCAATCTTTGATTATTATCCCTGGCGAATTGTCGGTCTTCTTGGCTATTAATCGGATCGGGGGCATGATCAAAGACTGTTTCTTCTACTGGATTCATGCCCACAAACCAACCCTCGAAAAAAAGAATATCAACTCGTTCCACTTGTTCCGCTGCAATTCTATCCCCTTGTCCTCGATGCAGGGACTTGTCAAAACGCGGGATTAAAATCGGACTTTCTTGCTGACAAACCTGTTCTAAAACTTTAATTCCTAATGCTATATCATGAGTACCCGGTGGACCACGCCAGCGCAATCTTTCATCCTTTTGACGCAATTTTATTCGCTCATTATAGGTCTTATAAATATCATCTAAAGAGAGATTATTTACTTTTAAATCAAAATAGGCTAAAATAATCGACATTATGGATGTTAAGGTGGTCTTTCCCGTGCCTTGGGGAGCCAAAATGCCTTGAATCAACGGTTTTGCGTGGCTGCGTAGCTGTAGCGCCCAGGGAATCCAGAAGCGCCAACAGCTGATCAAAATCTGATTTGGCTGATTTATCCCTAACTCCTGACATTTTTGCCAGACTCGCGGCCAGAGAATCATTAGTAGTTCCGCCCTTTCCTGTAGGATGAGAGGGTTAGTCTGCTGAAAACTTAAGGATTCGATCGCTAGTAAATCTTCTAGAGCCGCCTCAGTTAAGGGATTTTTGTCGATTAATCCCTGTAAAATCGTCAAAATCTTCATAGCTGTTATCAGAATTAGCAAAAAACTGTCCCGATGATTCAGGAGTAATTCTCTGGGGTTAGCCACCAATACCAGCAGATTAATCCCGCTCAAGATTTTTTTTGAGAGTGTTTTTTAGGGTTATTTGCCCAAAAATGAAGGGTTCGCAGGCAGGCACGGATTCCCATTATATATATAAGTATATGTCAAGTCCCGTTTTCAGTCAAGAGGTTTGGTCAAAAATCTCTAGCTTTGTCTCCAGTTTCCCAATCGGTTAGACTAAGAATTATTCACATTACTTAACAAAACAGCCGATGAATACAGCTGCTCTGACGATAAAGCAAAATTGGCAATGGCAAGGAAATTCTATACACTATGTGCAAGCGGGTACTAGAGTCACGGGAAAACCCCCTTTACTATTAGTCCACGGTTTTGGTGCTTCCACCGACCATTGGCGAAAAAATGTGCAAGGTTTAGCCTCAGAATGGGAGGTATGGGCGATCGATCTGTTAGGATTTGGTAGATCAGCTAAACCGGATCTTGTCTATAGTGGCAATCTTTGGCAGCAACAATTAAATGATTTTATCAAGGAAGTTGTGGGGCAACCGACGGTTTTAGCGGGTAATTCTCTGGGGGGTTACGCTTCTCTCTGTGTAGCTGCTAATCACTCTGAGAATGTTCGGGGATTAATTCTCCTCAATAGTGCCGGTCCCTTTAGCGATACAGAAAGCAATCGTCAGCCTAATTTAGCACAAAAATTACTGCGATCAGTCTTGCTGCAACCCTGGGCTAGTTATCTCTTATTTCTCTATACCCGTCAACCCAAAACTATCCGCAAAACCCTAGAGAAAGTATATCTCGATCGCAGTGCCATTACTGAGCAGTTAATAGAAGATATCCGTCGTCCTTCCCTGGATGCGGGAGCAGCCAAAGTTTTTGCTTCTGTGTTTAAATCTCCCCGGGGGGAAAATGTGGATATTCTCCTGCAAAAGTTAAGTTGTCCCCTGTTGATGTTATGGGGTGAAGGGGACCCTTGGATGAATACTAGGGAACGCGGGGCCAAATTCCGTCAATACTATCCTTCTCTGACAGAATATTATCTAACTGCCGGTCATTGTCCCCACGATGAAATTCCCACAGAGGTTAACCGGTTGATTGGTGATTGGGTGAAAAACTTATAGGTAGTTAGGTATCGGTTATCAGGTTTTTATTCTCTTGACGCTTATCTAACCTGAAAAAAGAGGGTTTGCAGGCAGGCACGGATTCCCATTATATATATAAGTATCTGTCAAGGGCGGGGATTTGTCAAGGATTTTTTTGAAAAAATCTGCCAGAATTTGGCCGGTAGGAAAGACATTGGCCGGTATTGGTAGAGAAGCAGATGAATGAGTAATTGCAGGGGATAACTATCTACTTTATGTCTCTGTTGGTTCCCCAATCTAATACATCTGTCCGTCTTTGTCGCAGTTGTTGGGCCGTTTCTTCTAACCAAGCAAGATAGTCTTGTTCTTATAAGTCTTTGGTATTGGTCAGGTATCGGGTTTTTATTTTTTTGAAGCTTATTTGACCTGAAAAAAGAGGGTTCGCAGGCAGGCACGGATTCCCATTATATATATAAGTATCTGTCAAGTGCGGGGATTTGTCAAGGATTTTTTTGAAAAAATCTGCCAGAATTTCAGGGGAGAAAATCGGAATCGAGGATTTGTTCGGGACTATAGGGGCAGCTTTCGGCAAAGATAGCGGCCGGTAATTGGCTTTTTTGTCGGACTCGCTTCACTGCTTTGGGGTAAATAACGGCGATTCTGGTTAAAAAATAGTTATAAAGGGTTTTTGACTCCAATAAAAGTTCTAATTCCACCCGAAAGTTACCGATTTCGTCCTGCCATCCCCGCGCACATCTTTCTCGTTCCTCCGGCCAGTATTGGTAGAGGAGCAGATGAATGAGCAATTGTAGGAGATAACTATCTACTTTATGTCTCTGTTCATTCCCCAGCGCTTCGATTTCTTCTTCGAGATGTTCCCAATCTAATACATCTGTCTGTCTTTGTCGCAGTTGTTTGGCCGTTTCTTCTAACCAAGCAGGATAGTCTTGTTCGTATAAGTCTTTAGTTGTCATACCCTATCCTCTTTAGCGCCGGTCAGGTATTAGGTTTTTATTTTTTTGACGCTTATTTGACCTAAAAAAAGAGGGTTCGCAGGCAGGCACGGATTCCCATTATATATATAAGTATCTGTCAAGTGCGGGGATTTGTCAAGGGTTTTTTTGAAAAAATCTACCAGAATTTGGCCGGTAGGAGAAGAGATTGTTTCACCTTTGCCTGTGAGCTACAATAAGCAGATGAGCAAGAGGATAGGATTACAGGAGTTTTGACAATGCGGTTACTACGGGTTCAAGTTCCTGACTTTCGAGTGTTAAAGAATATTGATCTTAGTTTCGAGAAAGACTTTTTTCCCCAGATCTTCCCTATCGGTAGTCAAAATGGCGGTGGCAAAAGTACCCTTCTACAATTAATTTTTATCCTGCTTCATTGTTCTGGTGATCCAGAAAAGATAGAATATGTGGTAAATGTACTCCATCGATGTCAACTAGAAGATGAGTTAGAGCAGAAAACCCTAGCTATTTTTGAAATTCTAACCGACAATCGGGAAGAAGTAAAACTAGATTTTTTTATTTGCAGAGATGCTTATGTAAAACAATTTGTATCTGATCTTGACGGTCAATTTGTATCTGATTTAGGAGATGTTTATCTAAAACACTTTGTATCTGATATTGACGGTCAATTCCTATATCTTTGTCAAGCCAAAAACCAGAAGAATGAAGAGATATTTTTGTTGTGTAAATTTGGTCAAGCCACCCAAGAAGAATGTCAATTATTCATGAAAGAATTATCCTCAAAAATATTTTTAGCTGCACCTTCAACGCAAGTTTTTATCTTTTTACCCAAAGCTACTAACAAGAGTCTTTTTCAGATAAATCAAGGGAATCCAGACTCTAGTAACTATTATTTAGCCATGGCAGATATTAAAAAGAAACTTAGCAACTTATTTACCTACGATTTTCTGCCAGTTGAGCTATTGATTAATTACTTTATCATGGCTCGTGATCAAGATTTTGCCCAAGCTATAGAAACTGGTGAATATGGAAATAATTATCAACTAATACGGCAAAACTTAAATTCAATTTTATCGGATAAAGAAATTAATTTAGATAAAGATATATCGAGGATTACCTTTAAATTCAAAGGAGACACAAACGGAGAAGAATTATATCCAGAGGATTTGAGTCATGGGGAACTGAAGCGATTAAGTATCTATCTGTGGCTAAAGTATCGTAGGATAAAAGATGCGATTGTCTTGATGGATGAAATTGAGATTGCTCTCCATCCCGACTGGCAATATAAAATTATTGAGGACTTGCAGGAATGGGAACCTAGCAATCAATATATCTTAGCCACTCATTCCTATGAACTCTGTCAAGCTTTAACTCCCGCTCATGTTAAAGAGATAGAACCAAAACTATTGAAATAAAGATGGAGAAACTAACCCATGAGTCTTAGGGAAACGGAACTTTTAGAACATTGTCAATTTATTCTGGCAAACCGTCAAATTCGTAATAAATTTGTCATCCTCTGTGAAGGGGAAATCAAAAAAACTGCCGGCAGGTTATCTCCTCAATCCTATCGAGCTATGGAAGATTTTCCCGATGCTAATTTTTATAAAGCTTGTGTTCCTAGGGATTGGAGACAACAGATACCGACTTTTTTTAACTGTGGTGATAGAAATGATGTTTTAAATACTTACTTTAATCTTTTGCGTTTGCATGAAGATAACCCAGAAGCTTCTTATTTAAATCCCCAGCAACTGTTCGCTATCGTCGATTTGGACTTACAAAATAAAAGTTTAGATGATTCCTACCCATTTAAGGATTTAGAGGAAATTTTTGAGGACTTATATGAAAAATCACTGATTAAAGTCAATCAGGTTAGACAGCATAGAATTTGGGTGACGGGATTGATTCATAAAGAGTCCTATTTTATTTTCCCCGATATTCAATCAATTCTTAGCGAACATTCGGCTGTTTATCAAAATTCCGCTGCTAGGCTAGAAAATATTTATCTTGATATGGCAGATAAAATTAAGGATGATGCGGACTTAAAAAATAATTTTTCCAGAGTTAAAGGGAGAATCTCTCATTGTCAAAACCTAGAACTATCGGAAGTGGAGAAATTACAGGTATCTTGGCAAGAACAATATCAAGTTAGCAACGACAATAGCCAATCGGAATTAGTGCTGGCTCTGTTGACTATCAAAAAAGCGAAGCAATATTGGTTACAAGTTGAACCTCCAGAGGACTATACATCACCCCCAGAAAGATATAGAGAACAACTGGCACTACAAATAGGAAGATTTTATGCTCACAATAGCGATAATCCAAGCTGCCATATTTCCCATCTCCTCAAACTGCTGAAGCTAGAACTCAACCCCGGGGAGCGGGAATAAATTTAATCGCATTATTTGACCTAAAAAAAGAAGGTTCGCAGGCAGGCACGGATTTCCATTCTATATATAAGTATATGTCAAGTGCGGGGATTTGTCAAGGGTTTTGACAGTAGAAAGGGAGAAAACTTTTAACAATACACCTGTTCTAACATAGCGGCAGTGAGAGATTTTTGCCCGTGATAATAGAGACGACGATTGAGACAACCGATCGATTTAACATAGGTAGATAGGGTTCCCAGATCATGGGAAATAATTAAAATGGTCATCCACTCATTCAATTCTTGCAACAGGGAAAAAATACTAGCACGCATTTGGGGATCGACACTGGCAGTGGGTTCATCTAAAATCAAGAGACGGGGTTCTACCGCTAAAGCGCGAGCGATATAAACCCGTTGGCGCTGTCCTCCCGAAAGTTCGGCAATCGACCTTTTTTTCAACGCTAACATTCCCACACTATCTAAAGCTTTATCTACCCTTACCTCATCTTTTTTACTATAGCCTTGCCAGAGTTTTTTGCTGCTCAATCTCCCCATTTTCACCACCTCACCCACAGTGATGGGAAATGAGCGATCGCATTCGACAAACTGCGGCACATAACCGACTAATTCCCGACCTTTTTCGACACTTTGCCCCAAAATACTGACCTCTCCCCGCCAAGGTTTAATTAATCCCAGTAAAACCTTAAGGAGGGTAGTTTTTCCTCCTCCATTCGGGCCGATAATTCCCAGAAAATCCAATTCTTCAATGGTTAAATTAATATCTTCGAGGATGGGTTCCTGTTCGTAGCCGGCCCAGAGATTACTAATGGTAATGATCGTTGACATATACAAGCAATTACTGATTTAAAACTGTGGCCATTTTTTGGGAAACTTGTCGCAGGTTTTCACTCCAATTTTGAGCAAAGGCACTGATAAGGATTACCTGTCCCCCAATTTCCCTAGCAATAGTTTCGGCACTTTTCTGGCTAAATTCTGGTTGAGCAAAAATAACTTTAATATTCTCTTTTTTTGCCTGTTTGATTAGTTGACTTAACTGGGCAGCACTGGGTTCATTGCCGTCAATTTCGATCGCAATCATCTCTAAACCATAATCTTGGGCAAAATAGCCCCATTCGGGATGAAAAACCATAAATTTTTGGTTTTTGACCCCTGCCAAGTTTTGCCGAATTTCTTGATCTAATGCGTCTAATTCCTGACTGAATTTTTCAAAGTTAGCCCGATAGATAGCTTCCTGACCGGGATCGAGTTGTGCTAGGGTTTGATAAATAGTCTCTGCTTGTGCTTTGACTCGTTTTGGTGATAACCAAATATGGGGATCTAGGGTGTTTTTTCCAGCTTGATGTTTTTCTTCCTTAGCGTGATCATGATCGTGATCATGTTCTGCTGTCAAAGGGATTTTATCTACTCCTTGACTGGTATCGACGATTAACATCTGTTGGTTAACACTGTTTAAGCGATCTTTCCAAGCATCTTCTAAGGATACACCGATTTTAAAGTAGGCTTGCGATTGGGCTGTGGTTTTTAATTGTTCGGGTTTTGGTTCATAGGTGTGGGGATCTGTCCCAGGTTGAATCATGGCATTAACACTGACTCTATCACCGCCGATGCGTTTGACGAAATATTCCTGCGGTACGATACTCACTGTCACCTGTAAGGGTGTCTTTGCTTCCTCTTCCTTGACCGAGGGACCACTACAAGCTGTTAAGCTGGCTATAGTCAGGGTTAAAGCGATCGCTGTTAACTGGAATTTTTTACCCATCGGATTAACTGAGTCTGATTATGATTCTGATCTTATCACAGTCGGTGAGAATCGTTATCATTCTGAAAATATTTCGGTATAGATGTACTGGTTTTTCGTCCTTCGATCTTTCGCTCCCAATTAAAAAATTTTCTCTTGCCAAGCAACGCTTGACATGATATTATATAGATAATGGAAAATCCGTGCGCCTGCGACCCCCTTCGGGTCAAGTCAAATAAAGCCCAAAAAAATTAACCCCAAAAAGTAGTCGGTGAACTGATAACTGATACTCGTTAAGACTGCACTGGAGTTGGGAGCAGGGAGAGGAAGCCTGAGCATTTGTACTAAAACTCTCAAGAGACAGTTTAAATTCAGGAGATCTCAACTAAAGCTTGCTGAATAAATCTAAAAACCTTGTTGGGTAAGACTTTTAGACTTTTTGGGAAATCAAAAAGTACTGGACATGGGAGTGATCGGGGGGAAAATTAAGTAATTGACCCCCTCAAAATCGGTAAAACCCTACACCCCACACCCCACACCCCACACCCCACACCCCACACCCTACCCCCACGAAAAACTTTTTGCCGCAAACCCTAACTAAAAACCGAGTGCCGAACACGAAAAAATGACTTTTGCCTCCGTTATTCGCAACATTGAAAAATCGCCCTTAACTGCCGAACTTATCCAAAAACTGGAGAAAAACGGCAATTTAACCCTAACTGGCCTTGCCCGCTTACCGAAAGGATTAATAAGCACAGCTTTCGCCCGTTGTCAAGGAAAAAATCTTTTAATTATCTGTGCCAATCTGGAGGAAGCGGCACGTTGGGCGGCACAATTAGAAGCGATGACGTGGAAAGGTGTTTTCTTTTATCCCACCTCGGAAGCTTGCCCCTACGAGACATTTAATCGGGAATCCGAGATGATTTGGGGACAGATGCAGGTATTATCGGCAATCAGTCATCAAGAGGCCGGAATTGCGATCGTTACCACCGAAAAGGCCCTGCAGCCCCATTTACCCCCTAGAGAGGTTTTCGAGAAATATAGCGATAATTTTGCGGTAGGAACGGTTATAGAAGGCAAAAACCTCGATCTAACCCTAGCTAGATTAGGATATCAACGGGTTTCACTGGTAGAAACCGAAGGGCAATGGAGTCGTCGCGGCGATATCGTTGATATTTTCCCAGTTTCGGCAGAATTACCGGTCAGGTTAGAATTTTTCGGCGATGAATTGGAAAAATTGCGAGAATTTGACCCTGCCACCCAAAGATCCCTCGATTCTATCCCCAATCTGCTTCTTACTCCCACTAGCTTCGCGGCGATGATTGCCCCTTCTCTTCCCCCCACAGTGGCCGATTATTTGGAGGCTGAAGATCGAGAAAAATTGGCTAATGGCATTTATCCAGAGGGAATTGAGCGATTTTTAGGCTTGGCCTTCCCTCAACCTGCCTCTTTATTGGATTATCTCCCCGAAAATACCCTTATTGCCTTTGATGAACTGGAAAGCTGTCAAGCTAGAAGCGATCGCTGGATAGAATATATTGGGGAACGCTGGCAAGAGATAGAACCAGCTTTACCGAAAATTCACCGTTCTTTTGGCGAATCTCTGCAAATATCGGTTAAATTTCCCCATCTCTACCTCTCAGAAATAGACGATCACCTCTCCGAAAATAGTCTTAATCTCTCCAGTCGTCCGATTCCCACCAATCCGGGGCAATTCGCCAAACTAGCGGAAATTTTACGGGGAAAAAGAGAGATTTATAGCGGTATTAAAGTAAATAAGTACGCTACATGGTTAATATCTGCCCAACCCTCCCGCACAGTCTCGTTATTACAGGAACACGACTGCCCGGCCCAATTTATCCCCAATCCCCTCGATTTTGGGGCGATCGAGCGCTTAATAATTCAAAACACCGCTACAGCCCTAAAATACTCAGGATTAGCTGAATTAGAAGGTTTTATCCTGCCCACCTATCGCATAGTCGTCGTTAGCGATCGAGAGTTCTTCGGGCAACATCTTTTAAATACTGCCGGTTACGTCCGCAAACGTCGGCAAGCAGCCTCGGTACAGGTGGATGTGAATAAACTCCGTCCCCTCGATTTTGTAGTACATAAACACCATGGCATCGGGCAGTTTATCAAACTAGAAAAGCAGGAAAGCACAATTAGCGGAATAGTGCAAGGTCGAGATTATCTAGTTATTAAGTATGCCGATGGATTATTGCGGGTTCCTGCCGATTCTGTTGATAATCTCTCCCGTTATCGTCATACAGGTACTCAAGAGCCAGAATTACATAAAATCTCTGGCAAAGCGTGGGAAGCGACGAAAGCCCGCGTCAGGAAGTCAGTTAAGAAGTTAGCGGTTGATTTAATCAATATTTACGCCCAACGCGCCCAAAAATCGGGTTTTGCCTATCCGATGGATAATCCCTGGCAGCGGGAGTTAGAGGATTCTTTTCCCTACCAACCCACTGCCGATCAACTGAAAGCGATACAGGATGTGAAACGGGATTTAGAAAGCGATCGCCCGATGGATCGCTTAGTCTGTGGGGATGTGGGTTTTGGTAAGACAGAAGTGGCGATTCGTGCTATTTTTAAAGCTGTCACCACGGGTCATAAACAGGTGGCTTTATTAGCACCAACAACGATTTTAACCCAACAACATTATCACACCCTGAAAGAACGTTTTGCTCCCTATCCCATTAATGTGGGTTTATTAAATCGTTTTCGCACCAATTCCGAGAAAAAAGATATCGTCCAGCGCTTGAAAACGGGGGAATTGGATATAGTGGTGGGGACGCAGTTGTTATTGAGTAAAGCGGTGGAGTTTAAAGATTTAGGGTTATTGGTAATTGATGAAGAACAGCGTTTTGGGGTCAATCAAAAGGAGAAAATTAAGGCTTTTAAAAGTAATATTGATGTGTTAACCTTGAGTGCGACACCGATTCCCCGGACTCTTTATATGTCCCTTTCTGGGGTGCGAGAAATGAGTTTAATTACCACACCTCCCCCCTCTCGTCGTCCCATCCAAACCCACCTTTCCAGTTATAATTCTGATGTGATTAGAACGGCAATTCGCAATGAATTGGATCGGGGGGGGCAGGTTTTTTATGTAGTACCAAGAATCGAGGGAATTGAAGAAAAAGCGGCAGCAATTCAAGGGATGATTCCGGGTGCTAGAATTGCCATCGGCCACGGTCGTATGGATGAGTCCGAATTAGAGACCACCATGTTAGCTTTTAATAATGGGGAAGCGGATATCTTAGTCTGTACGACTATTGTGGAGTCGGGGTTAGATATTCCCAGAGTTAACACGATTATCATTGAAGATGCCCAAAAATTCGGTTTAGCGCAACTCTATCAACTGCGGGGACGGGTGGGGCGATCGGGAGTACAAGCGCACGCGTGGTTACTTTATCCGGCCAAGGCAGAACTAACAGAAACCGCTCGGGAAAGATTAAAGGCAATTCAAGAATTTACCCAGTTAGGATCGGGGTATCAATTAGCGACTAGGGATCTGGAAATTCGCGGTGCGGGTAACTTATTAGGTGCGGAACAATCGGGACAAATGGAAGCGATCGGTTTTGATCTATATATGGAAATGTTACAGGAAGCTTTGCGGGAAATTCAAGGTCAAGAAATTCCTCAAGTGGAGGATACCCAAATCGATCTGAAATTAACGGCATTTATTCCTAACGATTATATATCCGATCCAGAGCAGAAAATGGATGTCTATCGGGCGATCGCTACTGCTAATTCTCAGAAAACTTTAGGACAAATTGCCGCCGATTTAGTCGATAGATACGGGGCAATTCCTGCACCGGTGGCACAATTATTTAAGGTAATCGAGTTAAAACATCTGGCTAAATCCCTCGGTTTTTCGCGAATTAAACCCGATGGAAAACAGCATATTATCCTCGAAACTCCCATGGAAGAGCCAGCGTGGAAATTATTACAAGAACACCTACCCCAACATATACAATCACGCTTTGTTTATAGTCCCAAACAGGTGACGGTTAGGGGTTTAGGATTGGTAAAACCGCAACAGCAGTTAGACAGTTTATTGGAGTGGTTAGCTAAGTGTAAAGATGGTTTACCGACGAGGAATTAGACTAAATCCTGTTTAAAAAGTATAGGAGACTGGGAATTATGAATTATCAATTATCAATTATGAAGTGGGGAGCAGGGGAGAAGATAATCACTAAAAGTAATCTCCTGTCTCAACCGGGAAATTACTTTTGCAAGACTACCTAAGTAGCTGGTTATAATTAAATTAAAAATGGATTTTGCCTTTAATCCCCCCTTGATAAGGTAGGGTTGATTCATGAATCAACCCTACCCTTGATAACGGGGATATCTGATAATTTTTAACGCCTACCTACTCATAAGGTGCTTTGGGTACGGAGAGAGAGGGATTCGAACCCTCGTTAAAGTTACCCCTAAACAGCATTTCCAGTGCTGCGCCTTCAACCGCTCGGCCATCTCTCCAATTGAGGTCACGATCATCAATCCTACAGCAAATGCTGCCGATCTGTCAAATTATTTTTCTTTTTCCGACGATGACCGATCAGGTTAAACTTCATCTTGAAGGGAAACGCTGTCAGTTAAGCACACCCTAGATATTGATTTAAGATTGCGGCCGTAGCTAGACCAGTTTTTTGCCAACTAAACTCATCGGCCCGTTTTTTGCCTAGATGACTTAATTTTGAGTGTAATTGTCGATCTTGAGCGATAATTTTCAGGGCATCGGCCAGGGCCTCGACTCGATAGGGATCGATTAAAATTGCCGCTGTTGCCGTGACTTCGGGCAAAGATGACAAATTTGAGGTAATGACCGGTGTACCGCAGGCCATAGCCTCTAAAACGGGCAATCCGAAGCCTTCCCAGAGACTGGGGAAGACTAAAGCAGTGGCTTGACTGATCACCTTGGGCAGCTCATCGTAGGGGATATAATCGAGAAATTTAATGCGATCGCTGACTGCTAATTCTTGCGCTTGTTGTTGTAAATTGGGGGTATAACGGCGATCGAAGCTGCCGGCAATCCAAAGATGATAATCTGTTAAATCTGGGGGCAGTTGGGCAAAAGCGGCGATTAAACGCGGTAAATTTTTATAGGGATTGGGACGACCGAGATAGAGAAAATAGGGATGCTCTGGCTTATCATCTTGAATAGGGCGAAAGTGATGATGATCGTAGGCTAGGGGAATAGAAGTAATTTTATCGGCGGGAATTTGATAATATTCAGTGATATCTTTGGCCGTTGCCTGAGAGTTGCAGATAATATGTTTTGCCTGTTGTAATACCTGCGGCACATAATAACGGAAATAGTGAGTTAAGGGGGAAGTAAAACTGGGAAACCGCAGGGGAATTAAATCGTGGACCATGACGACAAAGCGACAGGGAGAATTTATCGGCGCTTCTGGAAGGGGAGAAAAGAGTAAATTGGCCTTTAATTGTCGGTAAATTGACGATAACCGAAACTGAGTCCAGAGTAAGCGTTTTAAATGACCTTTCGCTCCTCGATCGGGGGCGAGACCCTTGGGGATAGAATAACAGTTAAAGTCGGGATAGCTATTAGTTGTTAGTAGGGTTGGTTCTAAATTTTTCAGGTAGGGTAAGAGGTTAAGAATGTAGGTACTGATTCCCGTGGGTTGGGGAAAAAGTACCGAGAGATTAATTAATAATTTAGGCTGTGTATTCACTAATTACCCTGTTGATATTTGCTGAGAATTTCTGAGATATATTGGTAGCCTTCCAGTCCAATTGATTTAATCAGGGAGGAACGTTCCTGACTGAAAGTCTGTTCAAAAGCTGCGATATTTTTGCCGCGAATAACCGTTAATAGACTAGCAGCTTGTCGCCATTCTACTGCACCGATTTCGTGTAGCCAATACATTCCTAGAGAACCCATATAAATTGCCTGTTCAAAATTCTTGTCTTGATAGTAAGCTTCGCCTAAATAAGTTAGTAATAAACCTTGCAGATATACATCTCCGTAGTATTTGGCCGATTCCAATCCTTGCAGGAGAATATTAATCGCTTCTTGGGGTCTTTCGAGGATAATATATGCTAGACCTAAACTGCTACAACAAAGGGATTTACTCTGCCAATCTTGGAGACTTTCCGCTAACTTTAATCCCTGCTGTAAATACTCGATCGAACTTTGATAAATTTCGGGATCGTATCTCTCTAACTGTTGCGCTTCCTGTACCTGACTATAACCCAAATTAGCTAAAGCGTTAGCCTGTCCTAAACTATTACCCTGTTGACGACTTAAAATTAAAGCTCTCTGACTTAAATTAATCGCTTCTGCATAGTTTTTCTGGATAGCATTGAGACGGGATAAATGGTTTAAATTAGCTATTTCACAAGCATAATCCTGTTGTTGACGGGCAATTTCTAAAGCTTGTTGATGACATTCTCTGGCCTGTCGATAGTCGCCGCGAATGCGATTAGAATAGGCAATTAAAGTTAAAATTCTCGCCTTTTCTCCCGTGCCTTCCACATAACGCAGAGGAATTGATAAATAGTCTAACGCATCCTTGAGATAACTGCCAGAAAAGGAGGCAAAAATTCCTCCGTATAAAGGAAAATAGTCCCGTTGAGCAAAGGTTCTCAGAATTTGTAAAGCCATCTGAAAACAGCCCCGACTATAGAGAGAATTTTTACTAACTTGCTCGAAACTATTGGTTAACAGCGACCAAATTAAAGCAAAGGTGAGAAAGGTAGAGATGGATAATTTGGCTCCTAATTTTTCGCTATAGATGCGCTGATCAAAAAAGTTAATTAGTCCTCTTTGGATATATTGAAAAACAATAGCAGTTTCTACCCAATCGGTTAAAGTTAAATCCTGAGTGAGAGGATCAAAAGCTTGTTGATTAGCTAAACTTTCTAAGACTCGTTTTAACCAAGAGGGATTAACTTTACTTGCCCAAATTTGCCAAGGAGTCACTCGCTCATTATCATTAGTAAAACCAAGATTGCGATTTTGTTCGTAGAGCCAACTGGTGAGATAACTCGATAAATTTGACCAAGTATTTAACCCCAGATTAATCCCCGTGGCAATTTGCCATAAATCCGCTTCTCCCCGCTGCTGAGAAACTGTCTGTAAATGCTTGGCTAACTGTTGCAATTGTTCTAGGGTTAAAGCATTATTTTGATTGGGATCAATTAAATTTACTAAAGTCAGTAAACGATCCTCTCGATCGATTTTCACCAGATTATCGATCGCCGCTGCAGTGAGAGAATTTTTCTGATTGGTTTTTTGATATTTTTCCCATTCACTTTCGATCGTTTCCAGGGCCCGCAAAACCCTAGTCGCTTTAATTTTTGTTTCTAACTGTGAGCGAGTAACGATTATTTTTTCGGTTAAACAACGCTCAAAAATTTCTCCTGTGCCATTTTTTACTGCCTCGGCTAAAAGGTTATAAACCTGTGATTTAGCCCGAATTTTTCCTTCTAAAGTTAGATTGACAATGCGCTCAATTAGTGCCTTATAAGTTTCGTTGAAGTTATCTCTATTTTCTGTCATAGGGGGTTTTTCAGTTATCAGTAAACAGTAATCAGTAATTAGGGAGCGGTAAACAGCAATCAGTAATCAGTGAACCGAAAACTCACCTCTGATCACCGAGTCACTGATCACCGATAAGGCTGATATTTGGGGGAATTGTCTAGAAATCATGACAAAATTTTTGTAATGGTTGAGCAGGCAAGAGATAAGATACCATAAGTATAGAATTTAACAAAAAATCTGGTTAACGGACATTGATCAAGTCGATAGCGCAGTGTCAAACAAGTTCTTTTCCCGCTCAGGTATGGCAATTAGATCACGGCTTAACCGTAATTCATCAGTACTTACCCGTGACTCCTGTGGTGGTGGTGGATGTGTGGGTGAAAGCAGGTGCGATCGCTGAACCCGACCCATGGTTAGGTATGGCCCATTTTCTCGAACACATGATCTTTAAGGGGACGAAAAAACTTCCCCCCGGACTCTTTGACTATTTAATCGAAAATTGTGGCGGCATGACCAACGCTGCCACCAGTCACGATTACGCACACTTCTATCTCACCACCAGTGTGGATCAAATTGAACATACCTTACCCCATCTGGCCGAAATTCTCCTCCATGCTGAGATTGACGATGAGGAATTCTATCGGGAAAAAGATGTAGTTTTAGAAGAATTACGGGCCTGTTATGATGATCCCGATTGGATTGCCTACCAAACCCTCTGCGGAAGTATCTATCAAAACCATCCCTACGGACGCTCTATTCTAGGTGATCAACCCTGTTTAGAGCAATTAACCCCCAATCAAATGCGCTGTTTCCATCGCACCTATTATCAACCGGAAAATATGTGTGTGGCGATTATCGGGGGAATTGAACCCCAAGCAGCTTTAGAAATTATCCGGCAATCTTTTCGGGAATTTCCCGTCCCCTCAGAATCCCCCTCCCATCTAGTGGCTGCCGAACCCCCCCTGATCGAAATTCGTCGTTCCCAAGTATATTTACCCCACTTAGAACATTGTCGTCTCTTGATGGGATGGATGGGACCGGGATGCGATCGCCTAGAGGATGCCTTTGGATTAGACTTGCTTTCGGTAATTCTTGCTGGGGGACGCTGTTCGCGGTTAGTGCGACAGCTGCGGGAAGAAGCGCAAATCGTCCTCGATATTAACAGTAATTTTTCCCTGCAACGAGATTCCAGTCTCTTTACCATCGGCGCTTGGCTATCTAGCTCACAAACCGCGGCAATTGAAGCTATTATCTGTGAACATATCCAACATCTGCACGATGATCCCGTCACCCCCGCAGAATTACACCGCACTCAACAGTTATTAGCTAACGATTATATTTTCTCCACAGAAACCCCGGGCCAATTAGCGGGACTCTATGGATATTATCAAACCCTGAGAGCTGCCGACCTAGCAACGATCTATCCCCAAGTTATCCAAAGTTTGCAACCGTCAGATCTCCAGCGTCTCGCTCGTCAGTATCTCTCCCCGGAGCGATATGCTATTACAGTAATGCAACCCTGTGAATAAACGATGTCCGCTTCCCCCATTCACCGCTTAACCTTAGAAAATGGCATCACCCTTTTAGTGGTGGAAAATACGGCCGTGGAGTTAGTTGCGGGGAGGATTTTTCTCAAAAATGCGGGTACTCGTTGGGAAAAAACCGAAAAAGGGGGTTTATTTCGTCTGTTAGCAGTGCTGCTCACCAAAGGTACAGAAAAGTTATCTTCCCTAGAAATTGCTGATCGCATTGAGTCCACGGGGGCCGGTTTAAGTGCAGACACGGGGACTGATTATTTTGTGGTTAGTTTAAAGACTGTTACCAAGGATTTTTTAGATATATTGCGTCTAGCAGCGGAAATTATTCGTTTTCCCAGTTTCCCCCCCCCAGAAATCGAATTAGAGAAAAATCTCACCCGTCAAAGCATTCGCTCTCAATTGGAACAGCCTTTTAATGTGGCTTTTAATCAATTACGCGCAGCTATGTACCCCGATCATCCCTATGGTATGTCTTTATTGGGTACGGAGGCAACGGTTTCGCAATTGCAACGGGAGGATATGCAGGCCTATCATAGTCGCTTTTTCCGTCCCGATAACTTGGTAATTAGTCTTTCTGGCCGTATTACCCTAGAGCAAGCAGTAAAAGCAGTGACGGAAATTTTTGGCAGTTGGTCAATTCCCGATCTTCCTTTATCTAGTTTACCCCCAGCCGCTTTTGATTTTCAGCCCACCTGTTTAACTACCGTCCAAGCTAGTCAACAGGCGATCGTTATGTTAGGATACCCCGGCTCTTCTGTGCAAGAGGATGATTATGCCGTTTTAAAATTATTGAGTACCTATCTGGGGAATGGGTTATCTAGTCGTTTATTCGTGGAATTGCGAGAAAAACGGGGATTAGCCTACGATGTTTCTGCTTTTTATCCCACCCGTCTCGATTCTTCCCAATTTGTCATTTATATGGGAACTGCACCCCAAAACACAGCCATGGCTCTGTCGGGATTGCGTCAGGAAGCAGAAAGGTTATATAAAGTAACTTTGAGTGAGGAGGAGTTACAGTCAGCTAAAAATAAGTTATTGGGTCAATATGCTCTCGGTAAACAAACTAACGCCGAAATCGCTCAATTATACGGTTGGTATGAAAGCTTAGGTTTGGGGATTGAATTCGATCGCACTTTCCTGGATTCTATTAATCAGATTACTGCCGAACAAGCGCGATCGGTAGCCAGTAAATATTTTCAAAATCCTTACATTTCTCTAGTCGGCCCAGAAAATGCGATCGCTGAAATTCTCTAGGGTCTGCTGAAAAAGTTTTTCCTGGGGGTAGGAGTCAGGAGATAGGAGTCAGGAGATAGGAGATAGGTTTTAGGTGTTGGGGTTTTAGGGTTTTGGGGTTTTAGTTGAAATTCCCCATTTCCCCAACCCCCGCTCCCATCTCATAGACAGTCTCAACGAGTAATTTAGATAGGGTTTGCGGCAAAAAGTTTGTTGGTGGGGTTAGGTGTTGGGGTTTTAGGGTTTTGGGGTTTTAGTTGAAATTCCCCATTTCCCCAACCCCGCTCCCATCTCATAGACAGTCTCAACGAGTAATTTAGATAGTCAACAGCTTACTTAAAAACATCTAAAATAGCAGCAATACTCTCTTATTGCTGCTATTTTTGATTAACTCCCCGGGTGGGATTCGAACCTACGACCAATCGGTTAACAGCCGACCGCTCTACCACTGAGCTACCGAGGAACGCTACTCACAATTAATAATTATAATCATAAGTCCCTCAATAATGCAAGTGCTTTCTGGATTTTTTCTCAAAAAAATTTCCGGTGCAGGTAGCGGTGGGCGGAGAATCCACTATTGTGGAGATAAGGACACCATTAAGTCTAGTCTATGCTTGCTCATCACCGCCGTCCCGTTTCCTTCTGTCTGCTCTCGACAGATCTACCCATCCTCTCCTCTTTAGACACTGCCGCTACCCTCTACCAAAAGGATCGCCACCGGTTTCATCTTCTCCTCAATCAACCACCAGTCGCTCTCCCAGAAATAGAGACACTTAAACCCGAAAATAATCAAAATAAATTAATTTGGCTAGAAATTTCGGCCAATCGGGTAATTATGACCATGCAGGGCCAGGGAAGATTCGCCTATCGTCATTTTTGGGAGCAAGGGGTTTTTGGTGTTAGTCGCTACTGGTTAAATGCCGAAAGTCCTCAACCGGGTTACGCTTTTCGCCTCCGCAACTATACCCGTAGTCTCAAATTAGAGGGGAATAATTTCCCCGAATATTTGCGTCTAGAGTACGAATTATGGTCAGATAACCTGATTTTAGGTCATTATGTCCTTCATTTGCAAGTACACCAATAAATAGGGTTGGCTGAATAGAGCTAAGTAGCTGGTTATAATTAAATTAAAAATGGATTTTAGGTTTGATCCCCCCTGCCCCCCTTGATAAGGGGGGTGCCGATAGGCGGGGGGATCTGAAAGTTTTTAATACCTATCTACTTAAAAACCTTGTGGGATAAAACTTTTGGACTTTTTGTCCTCAAAAAGTGCCAGCCGGTGGCAAAATTTAGGCACTTTTTCCCCGAAAATTAGTTAATTGTGGGGTGGATTGAAGACTTAGTGCTACACTTCCCGAAAAGTCTATTTTATTTGAGCTTGTTGTTAGGAATCCACTTAAAAGAGGTTGTTTAATCTGGCTAATATGCTCTTGGGTATGATATGGGAAAAAGTTCCAGCGATTGCGCTAAAATGGGGGAATATGCCGCAAGTTTCCACCTGTCGTTACTCTGGAGAGTGTTAGACAGAAAGTTTCTGTATAATATGTAGTTAGGCGGTGCGAAAGGTCAGTAGTTAAGGAGCGAACCCGGAAAGTAGTAGGAGTACAGCACATGAAGTGGAATTGGAATACACCGGCTTGGGAGACCCCCATCGGCCTTGCCGATGGGGTAGAGCTGTTTTGTTTGCCTGGCAGTATAGTTCCTGAAGAGGGCTGGCCTGACACGTTCTGGCGCCACGTCAGCGAGAGACATCTTCTTCTTGGAGTTGAAGCTCAGCGAGTGATCCGCCTCTTTCGGGAACTTGAGCCAGGCGAGTCGGCGCGTTGCCACTTTCCGCCGTGGGGGCTGGCGTTCTATGAGTGGGATACCCTGCTCTTCGCGGCGACCCTCTGCTACGAATGCAACAACGCCTACATTTACACTGCTCAGGGCAAGGAGCTACGCGCCTTCGATCCAGCTGGGCCGAACGCTGCCCGACTCCGCGACGTTCTGAAGCAGCATCTGCCGCTGTAGTGCGATCGCTATCGCCGTAGTGCGATCGCCGCTCTGGTAGGGTGCGTTCGCTAATGCAAGTCCTGCTACTCCAGAGATCGATTTTGGGGAACGCACCATGCACATTGATGGCAGCTGTCAGTCTAAGTGCGATGCCGAAGAACGTAGAAGCATGAAACCCAAGGACTGATCATGTTACGCTACCGCCAACCCGTCCTACAAATAATTTTGCCTCCCTACTTATTCCAGAAAGCGGATTTCTTCGCTATTTTCTAGGTATCTTTCTCCTTGTCCTTTTTCCCTTTTTTAAGAAAAGGTAGAGCACCGAAAACCACTCCTGTACCCAGGATAGTTAAGGATGGTTCAGGCACTGGTTGATACAAGTGATCGCCGTTAATCTTCCAGTTCGATCGCGTATCTTTTGATCCAATCGGTCAATCTAGCGAAACCCTCCTCATAGGTTTCGAGAGCGCCCGCAAGATCGAGAAAGAAAGTGACCGTTTCTGCTTCGCTGGCGTTCAAGCGATAGCCGTTCTTTCGCAAAAAAGTTGAAACGGCGGCTAGAGCTATACGTTTATTACCATCGCAGAAGCAATGATTTTTGATAAAACCGTAGCCATAGGCCGCCGCTAACTTAAAAATCGATGATTCGGGTTCGTACTGAAAAAAGAATTTTGGCTTATTGACAGTGGACTCTAACAGGGTTGGGTTTAAAACTCCAGGAGTCCCCCCGGTTCGAGCGATTAAAGTTTCCTGAATCACCCTAATCGCATCGCTCGATAACCATTTCGGTTCCTCGATCATTATTTGGCGAGTTCCTTGAAGGCGTTGCGGTACTGAGAATAAGTATCTTCAAAAGCTTTCATGGTTTCTTCAAAATCGGGATCAAAGCTAGAAATTCTGTATCCATCTACAGATTCAGTGATATAAATCTGATCCCCTTCCTCTACGTTCAGTCGGGATAAAACCTCTTTCGGTAAGATCACGCCTATGGAATTGCCAATTTTTCGGAGCGTTAGACTTGTCATAACCTATAGCCTCCCGTAGTTTATGTTATGACAAATGTTATAACATAATTAACTCCCCAAACGGAATTATTTTGAAGAGAAAGACTTCCGATCGTGAAAGCCGCTCTTGCATCCCACATTCCGCACCCTCAACTGTCACATAAGCTGTCCCCCTCCAGAGACTTGAGTAAAAATACTTATCTGGTGAAGGTTTTCTCGGTGGCCGCTAGGGGGAGCTTGAGACCCCTAATTATGAAAAAATAGGAATTGTTG
>NZ_JAPZRB010000590.1:0-19281 GCF_027531105.1 Microcystis sp. LE18-22.4A | reverse complement strand
AAATCCTTATCTGGCAAGAGACTTAATTGATTAGTTCGCTCTAGATCAAAAATAATTGACAAAAATCGCCAAATGCCTTTCTATATAAGGGTTCCATCCCTTATAACCCCCGTCCATTGCATAACAAAAACCGAAGAACCTTAAATATAGGAAGGACTGTTTACGACAATGACACCATCTACAATTAATTTGTTCAAAAAATCAACGATAATCACCTGGGAAAAACTGCCAGATGATTTTATTCTACCTGACGAACCTGTGGACAACAACTTGCAACCCCTATTAGCATCAGCTTTACGGGAATCGCTAGAATTAGCAGGACTAATTCTAGAATCGATGCTAATTGCCTCTAATTTTGGCTTGTGTGCTACCGTTAAAACTCAAACAGTTGTCAAAGCACCTGATTGGGTTTATATTCCCTCAGTAAAACCCATTGCTAGTGGAGAAATTCGGCGCAGTTATACTCCCCATCTTGAAGGAGAAATTCCAGCTATTGTCCTAGAGTTTATCTCGGAAACCGAAGGGGGTGAATATTCCATCAACCCTCACTATCCCTATGGAAAATGGTATTTTTACGAGCAAATCTTACAAGTACCTGTCTATGGAATATTTCAGCCAAAAACTGGAGAATTAGAAATTTATCGATTGAATCAAGGAAGATATGAACAACAAAAACCTAATGAAAACAATCGTTATTGGATAGCAGAGATTAACTTATTTTTGGGAGTCTGGCAGGGAAAAAAAGCGGAAGTAACAGCCTATTGGTTGCGCTGGTGGGAGCTGTCGGGCAATCTGTTATTATGGGGGAGTGAACGAGTCGCACAAACTGAATATCAACTCGAACAGGAGCGAATGTTACGGCAAAAATTAGCTGAAAAATTAAGAGAATTAGGCGTTGAACCAGAAACCTTGTAGGAGACTTGTCAAATGCTGAT
Organism: Microcystis sp. LE18-22.4A; assembly: GCF_027531105.1. Lineage (NCBI taxonomy): Bacteria > Bacillati > Cyanobacteriota > Cyanophyceae > Chroococcales > Microcystaceae > Microcystis > Microcystis sp. LE18-22.4A. The sequence goes on along the minus strand of NZ_JAPZRB010000590.1, from coordinate 18,346 downwards.
AAAATCATGGAAGGAATCTTGGTAATGATTCGGGGCTGAAGATGCAACCTAACCTAACAAATGACTTAAATCACATTCTTGCCCATACTAAAACCCTGTGGGAGGAATTGCGGGGACAACGGATATTTATTACCGGAGGTACAGGCTTTTTTGGCTGCTGGCTTTTAGAGAGTTTTATTTGGGCCAATGATCAGCTAGACTTAAAAGCATCAGCAGTTGTTTTAACCAGAAATCCTGATAGTTTCAGGCAAAAAGCTCCTCATTTAGCCAATCATCCCGCTATTCAATTCCATAGCGGTGATGTTAGGTCATTTGAGTTTCCTGAAGGGGAGTTTTCTTATATCATTCATGGTGCAACTGAAGCGAGTGCCAAGCTCAATCAAGAAGATCCCTTGCTAATGTTTGATACGATTATTGAGGGAACAAGGCATACTTTAGAATTTGCTAAATTTTGTCAGGCTAAAAAGTTCTTATTAACCAGTTCCGGTGCCGTTTATGGCAAACAACCCCCTGAGATAACCCATGTTTCTGAAGACTATTTAGGCTCTCCTGATTTAACTAATCCGGGTTATGCTTATGCAGAAGGAAAACGGGCAGCAGAAATGCTCTGTACTCTTTATGCTAAACAACAGGGCTTAGAAACGAAAATTGCTCGCTGCTTTGCCTTTGTCGGTCCCTATTTGCCCCTGGATACCCATTTTGCTATTGGTAATTTCATTCGAGATGGTATGACGGGGGGTCCGATTCTCATCCAGGGGGATGGTACTCCTTATCGTTCTTACCTCTACGCGGCGGATTTGGCGATTTGGCTGTGGACAATTTTGTTTAAGGGAAAATCATGCTACCCTTACAATGTCGGTTCAGATGAGGATTTGACTATCGCTGAACTAGCAAAAGTTGTTGCCAGTACATTTGCATCAAAAGTCGAGGTAGTTATAGCAAAAGAACCTATCCCCGGTAAACCTGCTGAACGTTACGTTCCTTCAGTAAAACGAGCGTTTTCTGAGTTACAACTCAAACCCCTAATTTCCTTAAGGGAATCAATTATCCGAACGGCTAGTTATAATTCATCGAAATTTTAGGATTTACACCATGAATCAGAAAAAATCCCTGCGGAATTGTCCAATTTGTCAAGAAGAAAATGGGGAGATTCTTCACACACAAAATTTTGTTTTACCTGAAGGTCATCCCCTCTCAAATGGATATGATATACTATGTTGTGATCGCTGTGGTTTCGTCTATGCTGATACAACAGTAAGTCAGAAAGATTATGATGTTTTTTACGCCAAATTATCCAAATACGAGGACAAAAAAACCGCTACGGGAGGAGGGGAGTCTCCCTATGATGCCGCCCGACTTCAAAAAACGGCTGAATGTATTGCTGAATTTTTACCGGATAAGAGCGTTCGCATTTTAGATATTGGCTGTGCCAATGGTGGTTTATTAGGCTATCTTAAAAAACTAGGATATAACAATTTATGTGGTTTAGATCCATCTCCTGCTTGTGTTGAGAATACAAAACAGCTTTACGGAATAGAAGCTTATGCTGGTTCTATTTTTACGCCGCCTCAAGATTTAGGAGATTTTGATCTTGTCATTCTTTCTCATGTGTTAGAGCATATACAGGATCTGAAATTTTCTGTAAAATTAATAGAACAATTAATAAAAGTAGGGGGATATCTATATGTAGAAGTTCCCAATGCCTCGGGATATGTTGATCATGTTTTTGCCCCTTTTCAAGATTTTAATACTGAACATATTAATCATTTTTATCATCCCCATTTATCAAATTTATTAATTCAATTTGGATTGACCAATAAGTTAATCGGCGAAAAAGTCTTTGAGGTTTCTCCAGGGATGTCTTATCCAGCCATTTATAGCTTTTGGCAGAAGCAAGAGTCTAATTCATCGGAATTGGTAATTGCTCAGGACAAAATGCTCAAACAAAGAATCCTGCTTTATATTGAAAGCTCCAAAAAAATTATGACTGATATTGATCTTAAATTACAGTCAGTGTTAGAGGATGCTGCCGATGTTATTGTTTGGGGAACGGGACAATTAGCCATGAAACTACTGGCCGAAACTTCACTGGCAAAAGCCAATATAGTTGCTTTTGTTGATGGAAATCCCATTAATCAAGGTAGTGTTATTTCAGGGATTACGGTGCTATCACCCCATCAAATTCAATTGAGAGAGATGAGACAGCCGATTATTGTAACCTCAATTTTATCTCAAGAAGCTATTTACAATGCTATCCAAAAAATGGCTCTGCCTAACCAGGTTATTTTATTGAGATGAGCAAAGGCGAACTTAGCAATTAGTTCACCTTTTTCTCAAAATTAAATACCCCGTTGATAGATAATCTTTCTGAGATTATCGTTATTGATTTGGTGGTAAACATTCAAGTAGGGGAAGAGAAACACCCTCCTGAATAATTTTTTTACAGCTATAACCATAAGTTTCTAAATCAAAAATACATTTCTTAGTCGTCTCTAATCCGTCAATAATATGAGGTTCAATAATTATTCTTGGCAAGAACTTTTTAAAAAATTCTTGATCTGTAAATATTACTTTTTCAGCCCCTTCAACATCGCATTTAATAAAATCAACCCGTTGTAGTTTAAACTTATTAGCGATTGAGCTTAAGGTGAATGAAGCCACTTTACTTACCAATCCACGATTATTTCCTACAATACTGGCTGCGCTTGACCCCATATTGCCTTCACAAGAGAATTCAAGTCCATCATTATTTTCCCAGACAGCCCCTTCAAGAAGGAAAATTTTATTGTCCGAATATTTTTTGTAATTTGAAAAATTGCGTTTAATGCAATCAATATTTTGAATGTCAGCATCAACTGCTACAACGGTACCGGTTTACCCAACGGCTTGTGAAAATATGATAGAAGTAAATCCGGAATAAGCACCCAAATCCAATACGGTCATTCCTTCAGAAAGACTGGCAAAGTCCATATATTGTGTGGCAGTAATCAAGGGTTCACTAAAGGATGGAAATAAAATTGGAAATGCCTTGAATCCAACAACATCGTGATATCTTGGTGTCGAATAATCTACGATATTCCTTCCCAAATGTTGAAATGGAATTACTGCCGAAAAATAATAATCAAATGAGTTAATGATATCTTGTAGATAGACTGCATGAGTACGAGATACTCTTATTGTATTAATGCCTTTAGTTATATCAATACAATTAGCCCTCACATCTATATTAAGTCCATTCCGTTTCGCTATTGGTTTAAATAGCATCGGGAGGGCTAGTCTTACAATTGATGCTGGTAGTAAAGATTTTAAAACCTTTTTCATTGCTATTTCTCCTTAAAATTTGATCATTTGAACGGCTTCGCATCCTAGCCTAGAACGTGTTAGAAAAGTCCGCTATACTGTTTAACTGAGAAGGCTTGCGTCGATTTTGCCGATTTTAGCTAAAAACTTTACTGGGCAAGGCTTCTGGGAAACTTCTAAAACACGCTCTTAAGCTTTCTAAAGATATAGAATTAAAGACCCCGTTGATAGATAATCTTTCTGAGACTATCGTTAGTTGAATAAGGGCTATCAATGGAGTCGATCATAATGGGTTCATCCTTGTTGCAAGCTCTAGTTAATATTTCTCCTGACATTAACTCCCGGCAAGAAATCTGTCCTTTCTGGAGGGGAACCGCTAAATATAAATCTTCATTGAGGCGGTCATGGTTGAGAATGTAACCTTCTGGCAAATCTCTTTTAGCATAAACCCCTCGAACCAGCGCATCAAGATACTTAATTTCTCTTTCAGGGGGCATTCTTTTTTGAGTACCCGGTGCGCCACACATTTCCTTCGCTTTTTGAAAAGCTTTAAACCAAATATCGACCTGTTCGGGTAAGGAACAATAAGGAGAGACAGGGACTCCATCCATCTCAATATCGATATGCCTTTCAAAAGTTCTCGCACCCTTAGCGTAGGCTATCAGCATTGAGGATGTCCAATCAGTATATTCATGGGTTGAAAAACCAATGACATGATTGGGGTAGCGATTTTTTAAATAATCAATTTGATTCATCTCTAGCTCAGAATCTTCGGAGGGGTAGAGAGAAACACAATGGTTAATAGCCAAAGGAACATTACGATTTTCAAAGAAGATGACTAAATCATCTATATCCTTGAGGGAAGAACCTCCCGTTGACACAATTACCGGTTTGCGAGTTTCGGCGATTTTCTCAATTAAAAACCAGTCGTTGAGATCTGAACTAGCGATTTTAATGATGGGGATGCCCAGTTCAACACAAAGATTAACAGACTTTTCATCAAAAGGAGTCGCCATCGGAATACATCCACCTTGACGTACTGCTTTCACTAGAGTTGCGTAATCATCTTCTGTCATTTTTGTATCGAGAGTTTTTTTGATATAGCGAATATCAGTCCTGTCCCGAAAATCTCGATGAATGAAATTGTCCACATCTCTGAATTGAAGCTTGATCGATGCTCTGACATTATTAAACCTGACAATTCTAGAGAAGTCAGTGATGATTTTTAATCCTCTCTCTAAACTACCCCAATGATTATTAGCAAGTTCTAAAACAAAGAGTTCGTCAAAAATATCGCGGTTAATAGACATTGGATAATCCTCCTTAAAATTAGACTCTATTATTCCCTTGCATGAAAAGCTAATGCTTGATTAGACCTATCAATTCGGGAAAACTATAAATTTTACATAACTGCTCGGAAGTTTCAGATTCGTGTACTTTTCCATAGCCATAGGTAGCGGCAATGAAACTAAGTCCACAAGATTTTGCCGCCTGAGCATCATCACGAGAATCTCCCACCAAGATAGCAGATTGTTGATTGATTTGATACTTTGTCAAGATATGTTGACAAATTGCTGATTTGGAGGAATAGGGATGAGTTCCCGTATCTGGAGATACAACATCGGCAAAAAAATGTAGCATCTGGAGATGATCTAAAATCTTAAAGGTTGGGTGGCTAGGCTTGTTAGTAACAATAAACATTGTAATATTAAAGTCGGACAATTGGCAAAGAGTTTCTACAACTCCTTCATAGATATCAGTTTTTTCCCAACCTTCACTATCGTAGCTTTTGCGAAACTCCCGGGTTAAATCATCAATCAAATCTAGATCAGCATTGCCGATTATCTGTTTGAACATTTCGGCCACAGGGGGGCCAATTAAGCTTGTAGAAATCTGATCTAGATCAAAGCCTGGAAGTACAGATGACAACGCTTTTGTTAGAGAATATTTAATTCCCCTCGACGAATTAATCAATGTACCATCTAGATCAAAAAATATGTTTTGGATTTTCATATCAGTTTTAAGGTTTATAGGCAATAATCCCAACTCCCTCCCGACCATCATCTTGAGCATCAGGTAAGTAATCGATACGGGAAATGAACCCTTTTCTCTCAACTATAAGACCCATCTGGGTACAGACACGCGCTAATATATCTGGATCTAGAGTATGAAAAAAGTTGGGCAAATTGGGAGCCAGTTCTCTGGGCATAAATTGGGGAAAGTTATCAATTTGTCCCGGCCAAAGATCGCCCCGATGCTTTCTTTCTTCATAGATAGGTAAAAATGATTTTAAAAATCTATTATAGGGAGTATCGGCAATCAAATAAACTCGACCCCCAGAACAAAGCCAACGGGACATATTACGGACTGATTCCTCAATTTCCGTCCCGGTTAAAAAGTGTAGGACTCTTGAGCAGAGGATGGCTCCCAAACTTTCCTCCTCCAGATTAATCTGATCGGGTAAAGAGCCTTGTAACAATCTAAGACGATTTTTTTGGTGAGAAGGTGTTTTTTGAAGACAAATTTCTAGATGCCGCCGATCTGGATCACAGGCAATCACTTCCGCGCCTGTTGCTAAAGCCGCTAAACTTGCGATCCCGTAAGCTGCTCCGATATCAAGACAGGTTTTGGGAGCCAAGGGAGCAAACTTGACAAAAGCTTCGGTATAAGGATCTATCCAAGCAGTCATAAACCCCATCAAATTTAGGGTGGGGGTGAGCATTTCAGAAACGGGATCAGGCATCTCTACAGAGTTAGACGACATTGAATTGAGTTTCTCCTCAAATTAACGGCAATTAGGCTTCGCTGGTAAAGCGAGAATTGGGAATAGCATAAAAAACTGACTCTAGACCATTCTCACCATGAGGTATAAGAAAATAAGAGTAATCACTGCATATACTATTTACCAATAAGGGAAGTCTCCATAAATGATCCTGTAAATGATAAGTTGAAATAGCCAAGATAGGAGTATATTTCTCGATTATGTTACTTGCTCCCAGAATAGTATCTATTTCTGCACCTTCAATATCCATCTTGATAAATGTTGGTGCTTCATCAGCAATAGTTTCATCAAGGGGAACTACATCTACTTCTAAGTTTCCTTGACTGGAAATTGCCGATCCTTCTGAACCAGCTGCTAAAAATCTCAGTTTTTCTCGTTCTTTACCTGTAGCATTTTGGTAAATTATCACCTTGTCTTGAAGCTGATGATCTAAATTAGAAAGATATGCTTTTAAGTTTGTTACATTAATTGGATCGGGTTCAAAACAAATTATTTTCTCAATTGAATCTCCCTGAAGATCAATAAATGTCTTCAGGGTATCACCATCAAAAGTGCCACAATCTACAAAAACTTCCTTTTTTAAAAGAGGCCTTAAGAAAGTCGGGAAATATTGTATTTCCTGAGACGAAAATAAACCATCAGACTCTAGTAAAATTCGCCACTTAATCTGCTTCAGATATTCCCGCTTAGATTCTGTATCTTGCCAAAGATCAAAAGCTGCGATAACATCCCCCGTTTGTTCATAAATTTTGTGAGGTAAATCAAGATAAAAATGAGGCAAAAATTCTTGTGGATGGCACCAAAAAAAGACGGCACACAGGGCAACATTTTGACACCCTAATTGATGTAATTGCTCCTGAATCAAAGTCAGGCTATTCTCTCGATTAAAGACGGTAATAAGGAATAAAGCATTTTGACCATAATTAAGAGCAGCAATTTCAGGGGAAAGAACCTCAACTCCCTCAAGTTTTGTATTCCAGATAGCCGCATTATTATCAGCAAAAGCCACTGGTTCTATACCAATCTTCCGTAAACCTTTAAGACACTTTTTGCCTAAGTTGCCAGAGCCAAACAACACAATCTGTCCTTGAGATTTTTCTAACAACCCGCCAAAAACAGAGGTTTCATAATTGATGACGGCATCAATCGGCTTTGCTAGAAGGTTTTTAAGATCAACTAATAAGTCGGAAGTCATAGGCTGTTAAGTATCTAATGTATTGGTTAAGGTTGGGTAAAGCGAGAATTAGGAATAGCATAAAAAATGACATCTTGACCATCGTGCAGATGGGGTTCAAGAAAGAAAGAATAATCTTGGCACATACTCTTGATTAATAAGGGAATTCGCCATAAATGATCCTGTTGGTGATAAACTGAAATTGCCAAAATTGGGGAATGATTCTTGATAATCTCTCTTGCTCCCATAATTGCATCTATTTCCGCCCCCTCAATATCCATTTTAATAAAGGTTGGTGCTTCATTAGCTAAAACTTCATCAAGAGAAATTGCTTCTATTTCTAAAGTTCCTTGGCTGGAAATTGCAGATGCACCCGAACCTGTTGCTGAAAATCTTAGCTTTTCTCGTTGCTTGCCTACTGCATTTTGATAAATAATTATTTTATCTCGGATTGTGCTATCTAAATTAGATAGAGAATGCTGGAGCTTTTCAACATTCTGAGGATCGGGTTCAAAACAAATTACTTTTTCTAGAGCGCCCGCATTGATAGCCGCTAAAGATTGAACGGTATCCCCATCAAAAGCACCACAATCAATAAACACTTCTTGGTTGATTACAGGTAACAAAAAACGAGGGAAATAAGTGATCTCTTTGTAAGCTGACAAGCCGTCAAAATCTAATAATATTCTACATTTTAATTGATTAAGATATTGTTCTTTTGAGTAGTCATCTTGTAGAATCATAAAAGCGGCGATGACATCCTCGGCTTGCTCATAAATTTTGTGAGGCAAATCGATGAAATAGTAAGGTAAAAAAAACTGATTATATCGCCAGAAAAGAGCGATAAAAGAAGCGACATTGAGAAAACCTATTTTTTGTAATTGATTTCTAATTGTGATAAAACTGCGGTTTCTTCCTATGCTCCAAATGGCCACTATAAATAAGACATTATCGCCATATTTTTTCATCACAGTTTCAGGAGAAAGAACCTCAACCCCTTCAATCTTTGTCCCCCACAAAGCCATATTATTATCAGCAAAAGCCACTGGTTCTATGCCAACACTCCGCAAACCAGCAAGACACTTTCTGCCTAAGTTGCCAGCCCCAAACAATACAATCTGTCCTTGAGATTTTTCGAGCAATTGCTCGAAAAGAGAACTTTCATAATCTTTTATAGAAGCAATTGGTTTTTTGAGTAAATTTTCTAATTCGAGCAATAAAGAAGAAGACATAAGTTACCACATCAGGGAAATAAAGCTAGTCTCGCCCAATTACTCAGTGTAACAGGGTAAAAAGATTCTAGTGTTTGTTCGTCGGGCAGTTTAAACGGGATTGTTGCTCAAGGTACACCAGATTACCATCCTTGTCAAGGATAATCTATAAAATTGCTAAATAGACTCAATAGAGTCATAATAATCATAATCAACTGGATTTATGGCATCAGAACAATGATTAGAGTTGCCGATTATATCGCCCAAACCCTTGTCAATCACGGCGTTCATCATATTTTCTTAGTGACAGGTGGCGGTGCCATGCACCTCAACGATGCCATCGGGCGCTGCCAAGGCTTGAGTTATATTTGTTGTCACCATGAACAAGCCTGTGCCATGGCAGCAGAAGCTTATGCTAGAGTTACTGGCAAGATCGGGTGTATTAATGTCACCACCGGACCGGGGGGTATTAATGCCTTAAATGGAGTTTTTGGAGCTTGGACAGATTCTATTCCTATGCTGATAGTATCGGGACAGGTGAAGCGAGAAACCTGCCTAGCAACCTACAACCTTCCTCGGTTGAGACAACTGGGGGATCAGGAAGCAGATATTGTTAGCATGGTTAAAGGAATTACGAAGTATGCTGTTCTGATTAATGATCCCCAATCGATTCGATTCCATTTAGAAAAAGCTCTACATTTAGCTGTTTCGGGTCGTCCGGGCCCTTGCTGGATTGATGTTCCCATTGACGTACAATCCAGTAAAATTGATGAAAGTCAATTACAAGGTTACGACCCCTCAGAGGATGGAGAACTATGGGATTTACCGTTAATTCAACAACAATGCCGTGAGGTAATTAGTCGGCTGAAAAACTCTCCCAGACCTGTGATTATGGCAGGCAGCGGTGTGCGAATTGGCGGTGCTGTTGAAATTTTTGAGAAAGTTATCCAAAGGTTGGGAATCCCAGTTACTACGGCTTGGACTCATGATATAATCGCCTCTGATAATCCTTTTTATTGCGGTCGTCCGGGTACAATTGGTGATCGCCCTGGCAATTTTACCGTTCAAAATGCAGAAACTGTACTGATTCTTGGGAGCCGTCTAAATATTCGTCAAGTCAGTTACAATTGGCAGTCTTTTGCTCGCTGTGCCTTTAAGATTCAAGTGGATGCTGATCAAGCAGAATTAGACAAACCGACAGTTAAACCTGACCTCCCAATTCATTGTGATGTGAAAGTTTTTCTGGAAGAATTAAACCGCCAATTGGATGAAGATAATTTCGACCCTGAAAGTCATTCTGATTGGTTGGCTTGGTGTCAAGAAAGGGTTCAACGTTATCCGATATTTTTACCCCAAAAACATCAGTCCCAGGAAAATGCTATTAATCCCTATCATTTGATGAACACCTTATTTAAGTGTTTAGATAAGGATGATGTGATTGTCTGTGGTGATGGGATGGCCTGTGTTGTTACTTTTCAGTCAGCAATTATCCAAAAAGGACAAAAATTGTTTTCTAACTCTGGCAGTGCCTCAATGGGGTACGATCTGCCGGCTGCCGTGGGGGCAGCCATCGCTCAACAAGGCAAACGGGTTATCTGTTTTGCTGGAGATGGTAGTCTTCAGATGAATATCCAAGAACTCCAAACCGTCGTCCACCACCAACTTCCTATCAAAATCTTTGTTCTTAATAATGGTGGTTATCTATCGATTAGAGCAACACAGATTAACTTTTTTGGCAAGTTAGTTGGGGAAAGCTCTCAGAGTGGCGTGTCCTTTCCTGATATTGTTAAAGTTGCTGAAGCTTATGGCATTCCTGCGACAAGAATTAATTCTCCTGATTTTCAGTCTCAACTGATCGAGGTACTTGAGCAACCCGGTCCAGTGGTGTGTGAAATCATGTTAGATACCCAACAGTTATTTGAGCCTAAATTGAGTTCAAGACAACTACCTGATGGCAAAATGGTTTCATCCCCCCTAGAGGATATGGCTCCCTTCTTAGATAGGGAAGAACTCTTGAGCAATTTATTAATTCCACCGGTGGAGAATTAATGATTAGAAAATACTTCCGTCACTGGACAGAATCTTATTATTTTATTGATGGATGGTTCACTTGTAAGTAATGTATATTCTCAAAAAGGCTAAATTGGTTAACCTGATTAAAAAACATAAATTTGCCCGTTTTTTGCTGGTTGGCGCACTAAATACCCTGTTTGGTTATTTTTTATATGGTAGTCTTATACTGATAGGACTAAATTATAAGTACGCTGTCTTGCTGGCTACTATTCTGGGAGTTTTATTTAACTTTCAAACCACAGGAAGACTGGTTTTTGGGTTGAGTTAATCCATGACAAATACCACAAATCATCAAGCACTGATTACAGGAGGTTCTCGCGGCATTGGAGCAGCTATAGCCTCAGCACTAGAGAGTCAGGTAATTCAGATTATCGCCCCTAAACGCTCAAAAAAAGTAAAAATTGGAGGACAAACAGCATGGTAATGGTTAAAATGCAAGTCTCCTTAGAGTCTTTAATCGAGGCAATTGCTACCCTTGATTTAGGAGTGAAACGAAAACTTATGGAAATTATAGAAGATCAGATTTTTGAATCAGAAGAAGAGTCCATGGAAAATGATCCAGAGGTGTTAGCTGAAGTAGAGGAAGCACGAAAGGCTTATCAGATAGGCGACTATCAAACTATTCAAGAATATATCACTAATCAATCTGAACAAGCTTCATGAATTACGAAGTCATCATCCCTAAACCTGTGCAGAAGCAGTTGAAAAGCTTTCCAGATGATGTGCAAACTCGCCTGAACGAAAAAATCCTTCTGCTGACTGACGAACCCCGTCCTTCGGGAGTTAAAAAGTTGCAAGGCTATGCCAATGAATATCGTCTTAGGGTAGGTGATTATCGAGTGCGTTATGAAATTGACGATCAAGGCTCAGTTGTCATCATTCTGAGTTGTAGACATCGAAAAGATGCTTACAAAGGATGACTCACTATGAGAATTTATTTTATGACAAATTTAACAAACCATAAAGCTCTAATTACAGGAGCTTCTCGCGGAATTGGAGTAGCTATAGCTTCATTTCTAGAGAATCAAGGGACTGAGATTATCGCCCCCATGCAATTAATCAAAGGGTTTTCTCCAGCCATGAAAACCGCAGGCTGGGGTAGAATTTTTAACATCAGTTCTATTTTCAGTCTATTCTGTCACCAAAGCCGGACTGAACGCCCTAACCCGCAGTGCTGCTCTAGAATTCGCCACCTATGGTATTCTAGTTAATGCAGTCTGTCCAGGTTATGTGAGGACGGAGCTAACTTTTGCTAACAACTCACCTGAGCAGTTGGCGGGAATTGCTTCTTCCCATTCCCCTCCAGCGCCTAGCCCAACCTTATGAAATCGCCAAATAAGTTGTTTTTCTGTGTTCGCAAGACAATACCTACCTCACCGGACAAAGTATAATTATTGATGGAGGATTTACCTGTAAATAAAATCCAAATTATCATAACATATAGAAAATCGCAACTGTCTATTGGAGATAAATCGTAAAATGTATCTTCTTAAAAAGAATAAATTTGTCGCCATTGTCAAGAAACACAGATTTGTCCGTTTCTTGCTGGTTGGTGCAATAAATACCCTGTTTGGTTATTTTTCCTTTGCCACTCTCATTCTTATTGGGCTGGATTACAAGTTAGCTGCTTTGCTGGCTACCATTCTGGGAGTCTTATTTAACTTTCAAACCACGGGAAGACTGGTTTTTGGTAGCCAAAACAACAAATTGATTTTTCGTTTTGTCTTAGTTTATGTGGTGACTTTTCTCTTGAACGTTGAGGCCCTGAGAATTGTTGATGCTATTGATATTGGCATCGAGCAAAAAACTAAAATGTTAATCGCGGGTGCTATCTTGGTTCTTCCCATGGCTGTCATCTCTTTTATTTTAATGAAACTATTTGTTTTTAGGGAAAGATCACAATGAAAAAAATTACGATTATGACCCCTTGTTATAATGAAGAAGGGAATGTTGAAGACCTTTACCTGCGACTTAAAGAAGTCTTTAATCAGTTACCTAACTATGAGTACGAACATCTTTTTATCGATAACGCTTCCCAAGATAAAACTGTAGATGAATTAAAAAAAATTGCTCAAAAAGACCCCGAAGTAAAGGTCATCGTTAATGCTAGAAATTTCGGACCAGTTCGTTCTGGTTACTATGGTATTCTTCAGTGTTACGGAGATGCGGTTATTCCTATTGTAGCAGATCTGCAAGATCCTCCCGAATTAATCCTAGAATTTGTCAAGAAGTGGGAAGAAGGCTATAAAGTTGTTAAGGCGGTTAAAACGCCGATGAAAGAAGGAGCTTTTTTCTATTTTGCTAGACAAATTTTTTATTATTTAATGGACAATCTTTCGGATATAAAAGTTACTAGAAACTTTACAGGTTTCGGTTTATACGATCGCAAAGTCATCAATGTTCTACGAGAGATTAACGATCCCTATCCCTATTTTAGGGGACTCATTGAAGAGTTGGGTTTTGAAAGTTTCTCTTTTGAGTATCAACAACAACGGCGAAAACGGGGTATTAGTAGTTACAACTTCTATCGATACTATAGCGAGGCGATGCTGGGTATTACCAGTCACTCCCAAGTTCCCCTCAGACTGGCCACCATGTTAGGCTTTGCTTTGTCCCTCTTGAGTTTGCTAGTGGCGTTAGGTTATTTAATCGCCAAATTGTTGTTCTGGGATTATTTTCCTTTAGGAACCGCACCAATCATGGTCGGACTATTTTTACTAGCTTCTGTGCAACTATTTTTTATCGGTATTATTGGGGAATACATTGGCTTAATGCACATGAGAATTTTAAAAAGGCCTTTAGTGGTCGAACGAGAACGGATTAACTTTGAGTGAGTGACTGTATTTGTTATACTAACTTAATCTTGGAGGACAAATGGTAATGGTTAGGCGTTGGGTTTCATGCTTCAACCCAACCTACGTTCATCTTATATTTAATTCCACCCACCTACTTAAATACAATAGAAAACCTATCTGGATTAGCTAATCTATATATAGCGTTTTTCAGTCTAATGAGGTATAGTAAATCCATCGATAGATAGGCGTTTCAGCGTTTCAATCGGGACTCACCGCTATAGTAAAATGTAGATTCTGTGTACCCCCCCACTTTTCTATACCGATTTAGTCTGATTGACGATTCGATCGTAAAATAGCAACAGATCAAGAGATTACAGGTCAAATATGCCGAAATTTGTTGTCTGGGGTAGTTATTGTGAAAATGTGCTGGAAAAACGCGCTCCCTATCGTCAAGCGCATCTAGAGGGATTAAATCAACAGAAAGAACGGGGAATTCTCATTACTATCGGACCAACGGCAGATTTAAGCCAAGTTTTCGCAATTTATCAGGCAGTCAGCGAGTCAGAAGTGCGAGAATTAATCGAAGCGGATCCCTATTGGCAAAATGGTATCTGGACAGAATACCAAGTCAAAGAATGGATTCAAGCTATCTAAGGGGGCTATCAGCTATATTTTTCTATAAGGGTGTTGTCATCTCCGGTCAAGTCTGAGGATATTTTCAAGGATAAACCGGAGTTATCCCTTATCGATTCAAGCTGACAGCTGATAGCTTGCCTACTTTTTGCTTATCGCCATGGTTTACATCAAAAAGGTCGAACTCTCACACTTCAAATCCTTCGGGGGAACAACTCCTATACCCTTTTTACCGGGGTTTACGGTGGTTTCTGGTCCAAATGGTTCGGGAAAGTCGAATATCCTCGACGCATTGCTATTTTGCTTGGGATTAGCTACTTCCAAGGGAATGCGGGCCGAAAGATTACCGGATTTAGTCAATCACAGCTATAACAGTCAACGTCATAGTACCGAAGCGAGTGTTTCGGTGACTTTTGATGTTGCCGATATTCCCGACGTAACCGATAGGGATTGGACGGTTTCCCGACGCTTAAAAGTGGCTAAGGGTGGCAGCTATACTTCTACCTACTATATCAATGGGGAACCCTGTACGGTTAGCGAACTTCACGACCAATTAAACCGTTTACGCATCTATCCCGAAGGGTACAACGTGGTGTTACAGGGGGACGTAACCCGAATTATCAGCATGAATGCCAAGGAAAGACGGGAAATTATCGACGAATTGGCAGGAGTAGCTGAATTTGACCGCAAAATTGAGAAAACTAAGGATAATATCGATTCGGTTAAAGAAAGAGAAGAACGCTGCCAAATTATTGCCACAGAATTGCAAAAATCTCTGGAGAAATTAGCACTCGATCGCATTAAAGCCGAAAAATACCAAAAACTCAAGGCCCAAGTCCAAGAAAAGCAACAATGGGAAATTGTCCTGCATTGGCAAAATCTCCAGCAGCGCTGCCAGCAATTAAAAGAACAAATTCAAGCTGGGGAAAGGGAAAAACAGGTTTTAACCGAGACTATCGCCAATTTATCCGAACAAATCGCCCAAAATAGTCAAGAATTAGAGAAACTCAATCAACAGGTCAAAGCTTTTGGGGAAGATGAACACCTGTCCCTGACTTCCCGATTAGCGAGTCAACAGGCCAAACGACAACAACAGCAACAACGACAAAAAGAGTTAGAAAACCTCGAAAAAGAATCTCAGGCACAGAAAAACAGGCTTTTAGAGGAAATTAATCGCTACAATCTCGAATTAAATCAGATTACTGCCCAAAAAAGCCGTTTAGAAACTGAAATTTTACCCAGTCTTTTACTGGCAACCCAAACCGCAAGGGAAACCCTAGAAAACCATCGTCTGCAAGCAAGTAGTCTCGCGGAAGCGTCAGAAGCTTGGGTAAAAGAACAAAGTGACCTTTCCCGCAATATTACCCGTCTTCAGGAACAATTAAACCCCTACCGTAGCCAACGGGCCCAATTGACCGAAAGATGCGATCGATTGCAAACTAATATAGTAGAAGCTGGTCAACGTCTGCAAGAATTAGAGCAAGTCATTAGCACAAAAACCGAAGAAAGTCAAGAAATATTACAAAAAATTAATCAATCGGCTCCCGATATCCAAAATTTAGCCCAAAAACTCACCATTGCCGAACAAAATCGCGTCATCAGTCAGGACACCCAAAAACGTCTGCTCAAGGAACAACGGGACAAACAGAGGGAATTAGATAAACTGGAAGCGACCAAGCAAGCGCAACAGGAGGCCCAGGGAACCTATGCTACTCAAATATTATTACAGTCAGATTTGCCCGGAATCTGCGGATTAGTGGCACAATTGGGCGAAGTAGAGGAACGTTATCAAATTGCTCTTGAAATCGCCGCTGGAGGTCGTTTAGGTCATGTAGTCGTCCAAGATGATAGCGTTGCGGCTGCCGGAATTGCCTTGCTAAAACAGCGTCGCATCGGTCGCGCCACTTTTTTACCCCTGAATAAAATTCGTCCTCCCCGTCCCCAGGATATTTCCTCTCTGCGTCACGCGCGGGGTTATCTGGATTTAGCGGTGAATTTAGTTAAGTTTCAATCCCAGTATCGGGAGGTTTTTAACTATATTTTTGGCAGTACCGTGGTTTTCGAGGATATAGATTCTGCCCGTTATTATATCAATCAATATCGCATCGTTACTTTGGATGGCGAGTTATTAGAGATGACTGGCGCTATGACTGGAGGCAGCCAACCGACGCGATCGGGGCTGCGTTTTGGTAAAATTTCTCCGAAGGAGTCTAGTGAAGCGGAATCTCTACGGGAAAGATTAGCAGAAATCGATCGCATTCTTACCCGCAACGAAGAAAAAATCACCCAAGTTAATAATCTTATCAGTCAGTTAACCCAACAGTTAACCGAAACCCGTCAAAGTCATCGGGAAAATCAATTATCTCTACAACAATTAAGCAAGGATTTACAACGTTTAACCACAGAAAAAGAGGATTTAACCCGTCAATTATCGGGCCAGCAAGAGGAAATTACTATTTCTCGTCAACGGTTAGAAGTATTAACTAGAGAAATTCCTGAGTTAGAGTTATCTTTACAGGAAGAACAGGAGAAATTAACTGCTTTAGAGGCCAATCATACCCATAGCGAATGGCAACAGGTACAGGGAATAATTCGCAGTCAAGAATTAGAGTTACAAACCCAAGAAAATCACCTCGCTACAGTCCGCGAACAGTTAAAAGATTTACATAATCAACAAATCAGACTAGAGGAAAAAAGTCAAGAGTCTGCGGATAGAATTATTGAGATTGACAGGATAATTACCGATGCAGTTAATCAGAGAAATATCGGTAATCTGGAGATAGAAAAACTTGATCGCCATATTTTAGAAATCAATCAAGCTTTACAGCAATTATCGCAACAACTAGGGGAAACCAAGCAAAAAAGAGACCAATTAGAGACAGTTTTGCGACAACAACAAAACCGGCAACAACAGGCTATCTGGCAATCGGAAAAGTTAGTCAACAATCAAGAGGAAAGACAAGCATTACTAACCACTTTACAGACAGAAATTAGTCAACTAGAAAGCGACTTACCCAATCCCTTGCCCGAAATTCCTGAAAGCGATCGAGATTTCGAGAAAATTCAAAGCGATATTCGGCAGTTACAAAAGAAATTAGCAGCTTTAGAACCTGTCAATATGTTAGCTTTAGAAGAACACCAAAAAACTAAAGAGAGATTAGATGAACTATCAGAAAAACTGCAAACTCTAGAAGGTGAAAGAACCGAACTACTTTTACGGATAGAAAACTTTACCACCCTCAGATTTAATGCTTTTCAGGAAGCATTTACTGCCGTTAACGAAAACTTTAAGAATATATTTGCCACCCTGTCCGATGGCGACGGTTACTTGCAATTAGAAGACGAAAATGACCCCTTTAATGGTGGCTTAAATCTGGTGGCACATCCCAAAGGAAAACCCGTACAGCGATTAAGTTCCATGTCTGGAGGTGAAAAATCTTTAACCGCTTTAAGCTTTATTTTTTCCCTACAAAGATATCGTCCTTCTCCCTTTTATGCGTTTGATGAAGTGGATATGTTTTTAGATGGGGCCAATGTAGAGAAATTGGCCAAAATGATTCAAAAACAAGCACAACAAGCGCAATTTATTGTCGTTAGTTTGCGTCGTCCCATGATTGAAGCTTCCGAAAGAACCATCGGTGTCACCCAAGCGCGGGGAACCCATACACAGGTACTAGGAATTAAAGTTTAACCTAAGACGCAAGTGGGAAGTGGGAAGTGGGGTGTAGGGTGTGGGGTGTGGGGTGTGGGGTGTGGGGTGTAGGGTGTAGGGTGTAGGGTGTAGGGTGTAGGGTGTAGGGTGTGGGGTGTGGGGTGTGGGGTGTGGGGTGTGGGGTGTAGGGTGTAGGGTGTAGGGTGTAGGGTGTGGGGTGTGGAAAGAATAAATAAAAATAATCTCCTGTCTCCTGAATACTGTCTCCTGAATACTGTCTCCTGAATACTGTCTCCTGTCTCCTGTCTCCTGTCTCCTGTCTCCTCCGATTAACTTGATTCGTTTATATCCAAATCCATGTCAGAAATAACCTTGCAAATTAACGGCAAAACTCAAACCTGTTTACCCGCAACTAAACTAGGGCAAATGTTAGAAAATTTGGGCATGAATCCTCGGTTAGTTGCAGTGGAATATAACGGGGAAATCCTCCATCGTCAGTATTGGGAAAACACGGAAATCAAGGAGGGGGATAAATTAGAAATTGTTACTATTGTCGGAGGGGGTTGACACTCCCATCGCGCTTAAGCGAGGGATTCTTGGTTCATCGAGTTTCCTTAATCTGACAGGACGTATCCAATCAAACCAGAGGGAATCTCTCCCCAAGCGTATTAGTTTCCGTGTGTCCCACGGTACTTAGTCCCTTTTTGAGAATATTGATAGCGGCGT
>NZ_JAPZRB010000597.1:0-1147 GCF_027531105.1 Microcystis sp. LE18-22.4A | reverse complement strand
AACTTTAAACTCTAAGACAAACATTTTACGCAGGGGGGACTTAGACAAAATCAGTATAGCACAATAAAAGTTAAGTTAACAAGATATAGTTTAAAAAGCCGTCCTAAAAGGACGGGGCTTTAACCCAAAATTTCGGTAAAGTTTCAATACAAATATAGTCAGATATAGTCAACCATGGTAATATGTACAGACAAAACTATCAGACTAGGCAAAAAGACAACCCTTCAAAACCCGACGCTGAGTTAAAAGACAACGGATGTTAGTAGCAGAAAGACACATTATCAAGAAAGGACATCGATTTTGGGCTGAGATAGATAATTTATCTTGGCAGTCTAAAAATCTCTACAACTCAGCCAATTATTTAATCCGACAAAACTTCATTTATGGTCATGGCTATTTGACCTATAATCAGATGGCTTCTCTGAGGTCAAAGACAGAACAGTATCAAGCTTTACCCGCTAAAGTTTCCCAACAAGTTTTAAGAGGATTAGACCGGAACTGGCCATCATTTTTTGCCGCTTCATCGGAGTTTAAAAGTCACCCCGATCAATTTCTGGTCAAACCCAAAATCCCTGGCTATAAGGAGCAAAAAAAAGGAAGAAATCTCTTAGTTTACACGATTCAAGCTATAAGCAAAGTAGGTCTTAGGCAAGGGTTAGTCAAATTATCAGGTACTTCAATTGCCTTGCCGACGAGAGTAGCGGAGCGCATAGCAGAAGTCAGAATAGTTCCTAAATGTGATTGTTATGTAATCGAGGTAATTTATGAGAAAACCGAACAGTTCTTAGCTCCTAATGAAAAGATAGCTGCGCTAGATTTAGGCATAGATAATTTGATGGCTGTAACTTCAAATCAACCGGACTTTATCCCTTTGTTGATTAATGGCAGACCGTTAAAAAGCCTGAATCAATTTTATAACCAACGTCGGGCTAAGTTACAATCTCTGTTAAAAGGCAATCGTCAAAGTTCCCAGAGGATTCGCCGTTTAACCCGTTGCCGTAATCAGGGCTCTTCGTTACTCTTTATGCTAAATCAACATACAAGATGCCAAGACAACATACTTCTAACCCAAAAATTCCGAAAGTTTCTCAAGCCATAGGCTCTCCGTTTTATTAGTTTAAGTTTATTGTTGATTCCCTCGACCATC
>NZ_JAPZRB010000414.1:0-4799 GCF_027531105.1 Microcystis sp. LE18-22.4A | reverse complement strand
GAAGTTTGAACATATCCTACTCTTTCTTGTCTTTCATACCAAGCTTGTGTTCTGAGATGGAGAGCTTTATTGTAAACTAATCTTACACAGCCCAAAGTGCGCCGCAATAGCGACTCTTGTTCGGGTGTGGGGTAAAATCGAAACGAATAGGCTTTTTCCATACCTCACATTTTAGCATATATTTCGTAAATGTGCTAATATTTAACAGTAAAGCCGTCGTAAAACGGCGGGGTTTCAGACCCAAATTTTCGATGAAAAATCCAATTTTAGCGGCGCTGAGTCAAAAATCTCTCTCAGTTGGTATTGTGGCATCAACCGTTTTCTTCGGCACTACTAGCCACGCCTTGGCCAGCGTTCTGATTGCCGGAGCTCCCAACAGTGCGAGTTGGCTCAACGACGTTCAAGCAAAAATTGCTGGAACTGGCCTGATTTCTGGGAGCGTAGATATACTGAATGTCAGTTCTTCTACCCCAACTCTCGCGCAATTACAGGCTTACGATGCCGTACTGTTCTTTTCTGATGGGGTCGATTTTGCTGATCCAACCACTTTCGGTAATGTATTAGCAGATTACGTCGATGCGGGTGGTGGAGTAGTCCAAGCGACTTTTTCGTTCTGGAGCACTTTCATAGACATTGGTGGTCGGTGGAGGGCGCAAAACTACGATGTTTGGCAACCAGGAGGACAAAGCTCCCCCGGAAATCTAACATTAGGAACAATTTACGATCCATCGAACCCGATCCTCGCAGGCGTTACCAGCTTCAATGGCGGGTCATTGAGTTACTACAATACAGTGGGCTCTCTCAACCCCGGTGCGGTAGCAGTGGCTGACTGGAGTAATGGTGCACCGCTAATCGCCGTCAATACCTCCACATTTGCGGGCAAAATAGCTGGGTTGAATTTTTATCCCCCATCAAGCGATGCTCGATCAGATTTCTGGGTCAGTAGTACCGATGGCGCACTGTTAATGGCCAATTCCCTGAACTTCGTCACCAAACAAGTTTCTGTTCCCGAACCCAATTCTCTTCTTGGACTGTTTGCTATCGGCACTCTTGGCGCAGCTTCAACCCTCAAACGCAAACTAAAATCATCCAAATCAGCCGAGAAGTAAACCACAAAAGTCGGCTAAATTGGCCACAAAATATCACAAACACCCCTTCATTCAGTCAGTGGAGGGGGTTTTGTTTTTTTGGTTTTTCGATGGGTAGCATCTCAGTCGTGAATTATGCTAGGATTCGCCCTAGAATGATCAAAAATCAAGACTACACAAGCAACAGTAATCCAAGGCACGGCCAGGGAAATTAGGGAAGCACTGGCGCTTATACCTTGGAGAATTCAGACCCTACATTTCATCGGGGTTAATTCCAAGCGCTCTGAGCCTTTCAGCCAACCGGATGGCTTTTTGTTCCGCCTCTTGTTTAGCCAGCCGTTCTTGAGCAGCGATCGCCTCTGCGTTCATCGCTCTTTCCTCAGCCGTTAGATAGCGATTTCCTGACTGGTCATACCAGTATAACCATTCCCGATACCAAGCAATATGTTCTCCTTTTTCATAACCCAGCGCCAAGCCAATTTCAGGCAACCAAACTCGATTATTCTCACTTTCTAGAAGTTCATATTTGCCTGAGATTAATTTATATACCTCTAATCTTTGTCGGTTTTTAAATCTTCCCCTTCTGCCACTCAAAGGATTGTATATTGCATAATACAGAATCCCCAGGGTTTGGTAATTTAAGAATTTTTCCTCATACTCACTATTATACTTCTCGGAAATTACCTCTAAAAACAAAATCGGCAAGATATACTTTTCTCCCCACAAAATATAGCTTAACCGACCTCTTTCTCCCGTATCATGGTTGACTCCAACCGCTAAGAAACCATCGGGGACAAAAGCTGATTCGTCTGGATTATAATAAACAGCCATATCTACCCCAAAATACCAATCATCTCGACCAGACCAAATTAAGGCTAATAAACTTAGCAGCAGATTGGGAAGATCATTCTGTAACTGATTATCCACTGGAGTTTCGTCGGAAGAGGGCAATTCTTCGGCGCTGGGAAGAGGGCGATTTTTGTTATAGGTGAGGTTAACCATAGCTCCCGCAAGCGTGGTGTTTGATTACTGCTAATTCTAACGGAAAATTACGGTTTTAGATTTCGTTGTTTTTGTGCGATCAAGTCTAAGCGATGATTGTTTTTCCTGGTTGCAAGGCTCTGCCTAATTGTCAACACATTATTCTTAAGATATTATCCAACAAGGTTTTTAGATTTATTCAGCCAGCCCCATTTTAATGATCGCTGCCGTTTTCTTGTACCGATCCTAACTGTTGACGCACATCATCGATCGCTAGATTTAACTGGGCAATTTTATCTTCCAAACTGCGGCGGGCCATTTCCATGCCTTCCTCTGGAGTCAAGCGCCCATTGCGGCTCTCCTCCAAAAAAGCTTGATTATCACCATCTGCTAAACCGCGACGGCTGCGATTAGCCAACACTGTCCCCAAAACACCGCCCACTAAACCACCGACAATCGCACCGGCTAAAAAACCGCCCGTAAACCCATCTCGCTGACTCATAATCCCTTTTTCTCCTAATAGGTTCCAAAAGCTCGATCGCCGGCATCGCCCAATCCCGGCACGATGTAACCGCCGCTATTTAATCCTTCATCGATAATAGCCGTATAGATGTTCAAGCTGGGATAATTTTGACTCAATTTCTGTAAAGCCGGCGGGGCAGCCACCACGGAAATCAGGCGAATCAGGGTAGGATCAACGCCTCTGCCGGTAATTTCTGCCATTGCCATTGAAATTGATCCCCCCGTGGCTAACATCGGTTCGAGAATTAAGACTCTCGTGGCCGGATCAAAACTGGCCGGTAATTTATTTAAATAACAACTCACCTCCAGGGTTTCCTCATTTCTGGCCAAACCGAGGTGATAGGTACTAGCTAGGGGTAAAAGGCTTTGGGCCCCTTCCAACAGGGCTAATCCTGCCCTTAAAATCGGAACTACGGCGATCGGTACGCTAGGATCGATAAAAGTAGCGGCACATTCCGCTAGAGGGGTTTTAACGCTAGTTTCCAGCGTCGGCAACCATTGCCGCGCCGCTTCGTAGGTTAACCAGCGCCCTAGTTCCGTCATCGCTGTTTTAAACAGTACCGAGGGGGTATTTTGATCGCGGGCGATCGCCAACCAATGCTTAACCAGAGGATGTTCGGGAACGTAGACGCGCAGTTGTAAAACCATGAAAACACTAGAACTCGATCGAGGGCTAAACTTTATCTTAAGCGAAAAAGCCTTCAGGAGTCAGTGATCAGTGATCAGTAATCAGTAATCAGCTTTTTTCTCCCTATCTCCCCATCCCCCAACCCCACACCCCACTTCCCACACCCCTAAAACCCAACCCCCACCACTAGGTTAAAATAAAAGCAAGCCAGAAGCTTGCGAGCGGCTTCTGACTTGGGGAGTTTTAACGACGACGGGTTCTTTGTCGTCTCCGGGCTACTGCTTTACGCTTTCTCTTTTCTTGAGGGGTTTCAAAAAATTGATGCTTTTTGATATCCGCATAAATTCCCGCTTTCGCTACCTGTCGCTTAAAACGACGCAGGGCTGATTCGATCGCCTCGTTCTGACCAACTACCACTTGGGTCATTAACCTAATTCACCTCCTGTAATCGCTCTCTGCCTAAAAAATGCCAACTTCTCATTATAGCACAATCTAGGGTAAAAAGCGATCCAAGGCGGCCTTTAATTCTTCAATTTCTGTCTCGATACTACCTTCCTGGGCAGCCCGGGCAATACATTCGCTCAGATGTTCGTCGAGGATCATTCTGGCGACGCGATCAATCGCCCCGCGAATAGCGGCAATTTGCATCAAAACTTCGGGACAGGGACGATTTTCCGATACCATCGTCTTGATGCCGCGAATATGTCCTTCGATGCGCGAGAGACGGTTAATAATTTGCTTCAGGGAAGCTTCGCTATGGACGTGGGGAGTCCCTTTTGACTCGTGGTCATGTCCCGTCTCGTCGTGGTTGTGAAGGGGGTCGAAAGGGGTAATTTGATTAGTCAAGGGCTTACCGTCAATTCAGTTCTACTCTCTAGTGTGCCACAGTTGCGAACCCCAGTCCCTAGTATGGTTTTGTCTGGTTTAAATTCCCGTTCAGGGGTCTTCGGTTTGCCAATCGGGGCAATTTTCCTCTTGATTCCAACCGGAGGGATGAAATCCACAAATTAGACGCTCTTGCATAATTAATTTTTCAGGGTTCAAAAACGGCAAAAACAAGGATTAAATGGCATAAAATCTGTAAATACACCATTTAATCGACTATTATTCATTCTTAATTCTCCTGACTACTGACTACTGATACTAAATCCTGTTTAGAAAGTATAGGGGAGCAGGGAGCAGGGAGTGGGGAGTGGGTTTTTAAAAGTCCCATTAGGAGTGAGAGATTGAAGCTGGTGATGGGATTTGAACCCGCGACCGGCTGATTACAAATCAGCTGCTCTACCACTGAGCTACACCAGCATTTTTGACCAACTAATCATAACACAAATAGGGCTTGCTGAAAAATTTTTTCCCGGGGCTCACAGGTGTAGGTATTTTACAAACCTGTGAAGACAAGACAAGGAGGACAAGGAGGGAAATCCGAATCTAATTCTTTTTGGGCTCTTCGTTACCCTTTATGCTAAATCAACAGACAAGATGCCAAGATAACATACTTCTAACCCAAAAATTCCGAAAGTTTCTAAAGCCATAGCCTCTCCGTTTTATTAGTTTAAGTTTATTGTTGATTCCCTCGACCA
>NZ_JAPZRB010000070.1:0-7125 GCF_027531105.1 Microcystis sp. LE18-22.4A | reverse complement strand
GTTTTCGGCCGTCCACCGGGTGAGCGCGGCAGCTATAAACAATGGGAAGAAGACAATATTGCCCCCCAGGTAGTGTTTGAAATCCTCTCTCCGAGCAATAGTGCCAGGGAAATGCTCAAAAAGCAGTCTTTCTATCGGGAGCATGGGGTATTAGAAATGTTTTTCTATGACCCAGACTCCCATGATTTCTGGGGATTGGTGCGGGCCAATCAGCAAGAGGATTTTTTCCCAGTAACGGCCTTGAATTTTCCTTGGACTTCCCCAATCCTAGGGATTCGGTTTGAGATGTTTGAAGAGGGTTTAGAGGTCTTTTATCCCGATGGGGAACGATTTAAAGACCCTGAAACCCTCTTTGAGGAACGCAACCAAGCACAACAAGAACGCGATCGCGCTTTTGCCCGATTACGGGAATTGGGCATTGACCCGACACAGTTGTGACTATAATTAATCTTCAGCGGAGATACCGTCATCTTCCACCACCGCTTCGGTGATAGGAGAGGGGGGAATTTCCGTTAAGGGAGATAAATCGGCAGGGGGGGCCACCACGCGATCGAGTTTTAGGGTTAAATAACGAATAACCTCATCACTTAAACGCATGGCCCGTTCCATGGGGGCGACTTGTTTGCCGCTGGCCTGATAATTCATCTGCACATAGACACCATCATTGAGTTTTTTGATGGGATAGGCCAGACGTTTTTTACCCCACACCTTCACTTGAATGTCTGTGGCGCTGTGTTCGGTAATCAGAGTCCGATAACGTTCCACTTGTTGCTGAACGACTTCTTCCCCTAAATCGGGACGGAGAATGTAAAGAGTTTCGTAGTTATTGCTCATCTCAGAATCCTTATGGACTAGAAGGCTTCTTTGTCAAGACCGGAGGTTAATTGATTTTCATAACTCTCTAGCTTTTAATAAAGAAGCAAGGATATATGATCATACTACTATCCGAGAGTCGATCGCTAGTCATTCCCAGAAAAATATGGCGCAACGCTATGTACGAGTGAAACATCGTCAAGGACAAATCTTCTACGGACTGTTACAGCTAAACCGTAGCGTTGCCGTCTTTGATGCCCCTCCCTGGCAAGGAGGGCAACTAACCAAGCTAGAATTAGAACCTGATAGCTACCAACTATTAGCCCCCTGTTTCCCGTCGAAAATTATTGCCGTGGGCAAAAATTACCGCGCCCACGCCGCCGAGATGGGAACACCTGTACCGGAAGAACCGCTTTTATTTCTCAAGCCACCGACGACAATTATCGCCGATGGTGAAACGATTTTTTATCCGCCCCAATCGGAAAGAGTGGATTATGAGGGAGAATTGGCATTAATTATGGGAGAAACCGCCAAAAACTGCACCACAGCCCAGGCCAGAAGTAAAATCTGGGGTTATACCATTGCTAACGATGTCACCGCTAGGGATTTACAGAAAAAAGATAGCCAATGGACGCGGGCGAAAGGATTTGATAGTTTTTGTCCCCTCGGCCCTTGGATTGTCCGGGAATTGAGTATCGGGGCGCAATTAACCACTTTTCTCAATGATGGCAGCGACCCCAAACAAAGCAGTTATCTCAGTGATATGGTCTTTCCCCCCGATGTCTTGGTGGCTTATATCTCCCAAGTGATGACCCTGCTGCCAGGGGATGTGATTCTAACGGGAACTCCCGAAGGAATCGGACCGATGCAGGTGGGGGATAAGGTTCGGGTGGAAATAGAAGGCATCGGCGTTTTGGAAAATAGCGTCTTGGCAGCAGAAATCAATTAACGATAATTAACAATCCTAGCGAAGACGGCGGGGTCTAGACTTGCCCCACCGACTAAAGCCCCGTTTATCTGCGATTGAGCCATAATTTCATCGATATTATCGGGTTTTACCGAACCACCGTACTGAATGGTTACTTCGGGATTGTCTAATTGTTGCCGAATCAAACCGATAACGCGGTTAGCTTCCTCGCTTTCGCAGGTTTCTCCCGTGCCAATCGCCCAGATGGGTTCGTAGGCGATAACGAGGTTTTTTTGGTCAACATTGACTAAACCCCCTTGAATTTGCTTGATAATTACCTTTTCCGTTTCTCCAGCATCTCTTTGGGCTTTACTTTCTCCCACACAGATAATCGGGATTAAACCTTGTTTTTGGGCAGATATAACCCTTAAATTGACGGTTTCATCGGTTTCGCCGAAATATTGCCGGCGTTCACTGTGACCGATAACCACATAGTGAACCCCAATTTCGGTTAACATATCCGCCGAGATTTCGCCCGTATAAGCCCCCGATTTTTCCCAGTGGACATTTTGCGCCCCCAAGCGAATACGACCACCGTGGAGGGTTTTAGAGAGGACAGCTAAAGCTGTGAAAGGGGCGCAAAGAACTACTTCTCGGTCGTCGGGGGTTTCATCTAGATGGGATTTAAAATCTTGCAAAAACTCCAAAGCTTCTCTCTGGGTTTTGTGCATTTTCCAGTTACCTGCAATAACAACTTTCGGCACAGCTTAATTAATTTAGTAGATTTGATAATTTATGGTACATTTTACTGTAAGCCTTTTTGTTACCCTAAGCAAGATCACCGATAATCGCTGTCTGTCGTGAGCAGATTTTTTTAATACTTTTACCTGTACCTAGGGTTTGCTGAATAAATCTAAAAACTTTGTTTGATAAGGCTTTTAGACTTTTTTGACCTCAAAAATTGCCGACCATTGGAGGGATCGGGGGTAAAATTCCTGGACTTTTTCCCTGAAAATTAGGTAACTGACCACCTCAAAATCGGTAAAACCCTACACCCTACACCCCACACCCCACACCCTGCCCCCACGAAAAACTTTTTGCCGCAAACCCTACCTATGCCCTAATCCCCTACCAAATCCTCATGCGAACCTTAGCGATCGGCGATATTCATGGTTGCTCGAAAGCTCTAGATCACTTACTAGAGATCGTCAACCCCAAACCGCAAGATACTTTAATCACCCTCGGTGATTACGTTAATAAGGGCAGAGACTCGAAAGGGGTGATCGATCGCCTGATTTCCCTACATAAACAGGGAAATTTGATTCCCCTCAAAGGTAATCACGAGATTATCATGCTGCAAGCCCGTAATAACCCCCTCAAACAGCGTCTCTGGTTAGAAAAAGGCGGTAAAGCCACCCTCAAATCCTATAGTGAAGGCCACCTAATT
The DNA here is from genome assembly GCF_027531105.1 of Microcystis sp. LE18-22.4A. Taxonomy (NCBI): domain Bacteria; kingdom Bacillati; phylum Cyanobacteriota; class Cyanophyceae; order Chroococcales; family Microcystaceae; genus Microcystis; species Microcystis sp. LE18-22.4A. The sequence continues at coordinate 3,958 of NZ_JAPZRB010000070.1, read as the reverse complement.
AAAATTCCTGAATCTCACTGGGATTTTTTAGGAAAAGTCTGTATAAATAGCTACGAAACTGCCAATCATTTATTTGTTCACGCTAGTCTCGATCCCCATCTACCCCTAGCCAGACAACCAGAATACAAACTCTTTTGGGAGAAATTTCAATATCCCGCCGCCCATAGTTCGGGAAAAACCATGATTTGCGGCCATACCAGCCAAAAAAGCGGGAAACCAGTTAATCTCGGCCATGCCATTTGTATCGATACTTGGGCCTACGGCCAAGGCTGGTTAAGTTGTTTAGATGTGGAAACGGGGAAATTGTGGCAGGTTAACCAGCGAGGAAATTTTCGGATTAGCCAGATTCAAGATTATTATCTTCCATCCTCTCTACGTCAGGACATTAAGGACGGTTCGCCGATTTTTGGCGGTTCACTCTTGTCGAGAGCGGCAGCAATAACATTTAAGGGCAAATAACTGGGGTAAACTCCCTCGCGAGCGCGTTCAATATCCGTTTCCTCTAGGGGAATTTGGTATTTAATCGCAATTGCCTTGAGGATATCGCCGCGATCGATCACTCCCGCTACGGCGGAGGCTGGTGTTAACACCGTGATCATGCGGTCTGGGATGGTTTCCAATTTTTGCACCACCGTCACTAAGGGGGTTTTTTCCTCAACAGTGGGAATTTCCGTGAGGGGATGGGCAATATCAAGCAGTTGTTTTTCTGACCAGAAACTCCGCTCGATCGCCTGTAAATCTTCCACCCGAATTAATCCCCGATAACGTCCCTCGGAAGCGGCAAAATAAGCAGTATTGGCAGCCGCTCGGTCTAAAACGTATTCCTGGACGAATTCCTCTAGGGTTTGATGGGCGTTTAAAACCCGCAAATTTCTGCTCATCACCTCTCCCGCTTGCAAATTGAGGAGACTTTCCTGTAAATTAGTCAAATTATCGTAGGCGCGGGCATTTCTGAGGATAAACCAGCCCATTAATCCTAACCAAGCACCCCCCACATCTGCCGTCAAGAGAACCAAGAAAATCCCCAAAATAATCCCCAACCAACCGATGAATTGACCACTGATCGCAGCCCAATGTAAACCCTTCCAGCGATCGCCAGTCGCTTGCCAGACCATTGCTTTTAAAATTTGACCCCCATCGAGGGGTAAACCGGGGATAAGATTAAATAGAGCCAAAAACAGGTTAATTATCGCTAAATGTCCGCATATATAAGTTAAATTGGCGTTTAAATAGGGTAAGTGACTGGCTAGGGATAAGAGACAAAACAGGAGAAAACTAACGGCGGGTCCAGCGATCGCTACTTGCAGGGCCTCGGGAGGAGTCCGAGATTCTCGATCGATCGAAGCCATACCCCCAAAGAGAAACAGGGTAATGGAATTGACCTCGATGCCTTGGCAACGAGCCATTAAACTATGACCTAATTCGTGGAGTAAAACCGAGATAAACAGCAATAAAGCGATGATTAAACCAAGTAACCACGCTAAAACAGAACTCTGGGCCGCCAGAGACTGAATTTCTGCATCAGTGGCATTGATCAAGGTGACAAAAGCCAGAATCAAAAACCACGAGGAATCAATATAGAGAGGAATGCCCAATAAAGAGCCGATTCGCCAATTTGTACGCATAATTTTCAGTGGGGGAAGTGGGGAAGTGGGGGAATGGGGAAGTGGGGAAATGGGGAATGGGGAAGTGGGGAATGGGGAAGTGGGGGAATGGGGAAGTGGGGAAGTGGGGAATGGGGAAGTGGGGGAATGGGGAAGTGGGGGAATAGGGAAGTGGGGGAATGGGGAAGTGGGGGAATTCAGCTAAAACCCGAAAACCCGAAAACCCCAAAACCCCAAAACCCGAAAACCCTAACCCCTAACCCCTAACACCTGTCCCCTTTTAGGACATTTGGAAAATAAAAGTCATTTTGTCCCCTTTACCGAGGGAAATGCGATCGCCAGCCCGGAGACGATGACGATTGCCGGGGGGTAGGGGAGTGTGATTAACGTAGGTTCCGTTAGCGCTGCCGCTGTCTTCGAGGTAATAGATGCCCGCTTCGACGCGGATATCGGCATGAACCCGGGAGACGATATCAGAATCGGGAAAACCGGAAACATCGATATCGGGGGGAATGCGATCGTTAGGTTTGCCGATATGAATTACCGATAGATGTAGGGGTAATTCAATTTTGCTATCGGTTTGCAGGTGCTGCAAACTAGCTATTTCCGTCTGTAAGCGGGTGGCAGCCCGAACCGGTGGAGGGGCAACAGGAGGAGGTGCGATCGAGGCGACGGTGGGTGTAGGGACTGGTGGGACGGGTTCAGGTTCCGATTCGGGTTGGGCTGCCACCATGGGAACGGAATTAGGCTGTAAATTGTAGCCACACTGACCGCAAAAGGTGGCATCAGTTAGGATGGTTGCCCCACAACTAGGACAGGAAGACATCCGCGGCAAGGGAGTGTAACAGGCCTCGCATTGACTGGCCTCATCGGGGTTAGTATGTTCGCAATTAGGACAAACGATCATTTTTAAGGAAAAAGTAAAAAGTAAAAAGTAAAAAAGCAGATTAGGGGTTGGGTGTTGGGGTGTTAGGGTGTTAGGGTGTTGGGGTGTTAGGGTGTTAGGGTTTTAGGGTTTTGGGGTTTTAGGGTTTTAGTTGAATTTCCCCATTTCCCTATTCCCCCATTCCCCCATTGCCCCAATCCCCTATTCCCCGATTACCCTATTCTCGAGCACAAAGAGGAACCAGCGGCCGCATCGAGTAACCAATATAATTCCCCGGCCGGGGGGTGGATGAGACGGGAAGGATAGGAGAAAGAGTCACCATAGGCAGAGAAAATCTCATGTAGAGCGGGGCGTTTACTTTCGCCGGCAGCGATAAAGATCACACAACGGGCCTGATTGATCAGGGGAACGGTAAAAGTTAAGCGGGGATTGCCGTCTTTCTCGCCGACGGTGATACAGCGATCGCTTACCGTTAAAGCTGCCGTGTGGGGAAAGAGAGAGGCGGTGTGACCATCATCGCCCATTCCCAATAAAATCAGGTCAAAAACGGGAAAATCGGGAGAATTGACCCCAAACCATTGGCGGAGATGATCATCGTATTTTTGGGCGGCCAGCTGGGGATCGGGGTCATCCGTGGGCATAGGATGAATATTAGCGGCCGGGATCGGTATGCGATCGAGCCATGCTAACCGGGCCATGCGTTGATTACTGTCAGGATGATCGGGACTAACGTAGCGCTCATCTCCCCAGAAAACGTGAATTCTTGACCAGTCGAGGGGTTGAGAGGATAAAGCCTCGTAGAGAGGTTTCGGGGTACTACCGCCGGACAGAGCGATGGTAAAATAGTCCTGTTGTTCGAGGCTGGTTGTGATTTTTTCCAGAACCAGTGCCAGAGATTTTGCGATCAGAGCTTGTTTATCAGCTAAAACTTCCACCAATTTCTGCATGGGTTTTGTTATCAACTCAGGGGGCTGTCTTTACTATAGGCTAACCATTCAGGACTCATCTGAGAGCTTGGGAAAATTTTATTCTTTGACAGCCTCTGTCTTAGGTAAGAGATACGGGGGGAAACCTAGTCTGAGAGCTTGGGAAAATTTTATTCTTTGAAAGGGATTAAGTTTACCGATACCATATTGAGGTAATATTTCTAGAGTCGATTCTCGAAGGGGGTTGACAAGCAGAACGATTTAACCATAGTGTTGGGCAGGAGGTCGAGCAAGAGTTAATTGGAAATTACAGTTTGTCAGAGTGCCTCTCGGCAAAATCCTTCTGGGAACCCCCAGCGAGAACTTTTAAACAGACTAGTCACTAACCCCGCCCTAAAAGGGACGGGGCTTGCCTAAACCAATTTAGGCGACGCAAGTAGAGACTACCGCATCGAGACACAATCTGGCACAGACCTCCGAATACTTCCCTAGTTCGGATTCCCTCTCAGCTTTATTGGTAAAGCGTTGTTAGACAAGACATC
>NZ_JAPZRB010000419.1:0-16667 GCF_027531105.1 Microcystis sp. LE18-22.4A | reverse complement strand
AGGGAACTCTATCTTCCCCTGCGTCTTGATTTCGATTCTAGAACCTATCTGAAGAAAAATCGGAGTGCTGATGCGAACACCGAAAGGATGATGAGAGATCAACCCTGAGCAACAAATACAGAGCTACCAGAGTCTGCTGCTATTAAGGTAAAGCAACTAAAATATCGGGAGCATCTCATTTATGCAAGTGAGTAATTATACTTGTCCTAACACTGGTTTCTAGCAAGGCTTTCAAAATAGCTTGACGTAAAGATTTAAGGGTTATAAAGGTGAGATGCTCCCGATCGCATAGGCATTAGCGTGGAACAAATTCTATTGTTTTATGCCGATGGAATGGGGGGTTTCTCAACATTTTTCGTGGGTTAGACACAATGGCTGAAAATCTAGAGTTTTCGTTGAGGTGCGTCGATGCCTTGGCCAGCAAGGCTTTGAGCCTTATGACTGAGGTAACTATTGCGAATCATTATTAATAATGTCTATGCTTTTCAATATCCCACGAAAAATTGCTGTACAATCCTTATACAGCCTAGTTTTGCCAAGCTAGTCTTTTAACTTCTTAGCAAGTTTAATTAATGGAAACCATTGATGTCCTCCACGATGTTCCAATCATCGTCAGCTTTTAACTTCTTAGCAAGTTTAATTAATGGAAACAGAAAAAGTCCCCAGCAAGCTGCCCCCATCCCTCCTACTTTTAACTTCTTAGCAAGTTTAATTAATGGAAAGTTTTATAGTTTGAGTAACGCAAGCGTACTTCCTGCTGGACTTCTTTTAACTTCTTAGCAAGTTTAATTAATGGAAAGAAAAGCATTAAGATAGGCGTTTGAAGCGTGTATCCTTCTTTTAACTTCTTAGCAAGTTTAATTAATGGAAAGGTGTTAGTTTGTGTTCTGTGAATTCACTGAGGATAGTGGCTATCTTCTTTTAACTTCTTAGCAAGTTTAATTAATGGAAAGGTGTTAGCCCGTCTGGTTTCAGACGGTATAGGTTTCTTCTTTTAACTTCTTAGCAAGTTTAATTAATGGAAAGCCTGCAATGAGAGAGAAACACCAATAATCCATATTCTTCTTTTAACTTCTTAGCAAGTTTAATTAATGGAAAGTGTTTCCTCCTCAAAATCCGTGCCTATTAAATCCTTCTTTTAACTTCTTAGCAAGTTTAATTAATGGAAAGGATTTATTACTTGGCCATAAATTGAGGCCATAGGTTCTTCTTTTAACTTCTTAGCAAGTTTAATTAATGGAAAGCCAGTACATATAACCAAATGCTACTCCAAAAAAAACCGACTTCTTTTAACTTCTTAGCAAGTTTAATTAATGGAAAGATAACATTAAATGTTATGAACGTCATGGCAAGTAAATCTTCTTTTAACTTCTTAGCAAGTTTAATTAATGGAAAGGACGGGTCTGTTTTGCCCATAGTAACGCCAAGTGCAATTCTCTTCTTTTAACTTCTTAGCAAGTTTAATTAATGGAAAGTTATTTGGTTAGCTTTTTGCTTTATCAACTCCATCCTTCTTTTAACTTCTTAGCAAGTTTAATTAATGGAAAGCTACATTTGCATCAATGCCAGTCCAGTAATTAGTCGGCTTCTTTTAACTTCTTAGCAAGTTTAATTAATGGAAAGTGAACGATATTCAGGCAACAGCATACGGAACTCCAAGTCTTCTTTTAACTTCTTAGCAAGTTTAATTAATGGAAAGGCTTGATGGGAGGCAATGTAAAATACTGCTTTTTGAGCAGTCTTCTTTTAACTTCTTAGCAAGTTTAATTAATGGAAAGAATAATAATTACCAATGCCGCTATTACCAAGAGGCAATCTTCTTTTAACTTCTTAGCAAGTTTAATTAATGGAAACCATCCAACGGAGTAGGGGCAATTCATGAATTGCCCCTACTGCTTTTAACTTCTTAGCAAGTTTAATTAGGGTCTGCTGAAAAAGTAGGGGCGAAGCATTCGGGCAATAACCTATCGGTGAAACCGGAGATTTTCTATCCGAATGCTTCGCCCCTACAGGACGCGGGCCGATGAAGACGCTAGGTTTTGAAGCACGATTCTCTCAAAATCTTGCACCTGTAGGAGCAAGAAAAGCCACAAAACCCTTACCATGCCTACATTTCACATTTATTCAGCCAGCCCTAATTAATGGAAACGTTTTTGCTAACCAATTGTTAGCTTTAGGAACCCTCCAGACTTTTAACTTCTTAGCAAGTTTAATTAATGGAAACCATCCAACGGAGTAGGGGCAATTCATGAATTGCCCCTACTGCTTTTAACTTCTTAGCAAGTTTAATTAATGGAAACAAAAGGCCACCCCACCAAAATCCAGGGATTTCATCGACTTTTAACTTCTTAGCAAGTTTAATTTTTAAAAAATCTCTGAGTTGGTTGGTATCGGGCTAATTCACTGAATTTGCATAGGGTTTAATGAGTTTAATTGTTGAATAAATGTAGCGCAATCACGCTGGTTAACTCCAAAAATTGTTACTGTTTGATAAGGTTCCTGTTGTGGGGGAAAATTAGATTTAATTAACACATAAGAAGGTGTAGAAGCAGTTTCTCCTCGTTGGCTGATTCGTCCGCCAACATTAGCATTTCCATTTCCCTTTTGATTGACACCTTTAAAGCCACTACTATAAAGGAAATCCAGCCCTTCTCCCCGTACTTCTGACCTTAATCCTTCGTTTTGCCAATTCTTGACAGTTCTAGGATATTTTAAACTAGGACAAGAAATTAAATAAATTTGAGTCTGACTATTCAAAACGTCTTGAGAGCGATTGCCAGGATTTCCGGGAGGACAATTAGCAGGATCTCCTATGGCAGACTGTAGGGCAAGTAAAGAATCTTTTACCTCTCTAAGAAACTGCTGCCATCGTTCTTGATTACGAGGTAGTTTTTTAGTGTCAACTTCCCAATGGCATCCCCTTAATCCTAGTGGATTATTCCAATGCAACGATCGTCTCGATCCTCTCCCAATTCCTGCTAAATGAGAAGATAATTGCAATAGCTTTTCTGCTAAGTTGAGAGCATCCTGATTTTTAGCTTCTAGTAGAATATTACCTTCACAAAAATAAGGACGATTGCGATCACCTTCTTCCTCTTCCCAATCTACAGAAATACGAATTAGTCCTTCTTGAGCTTGCGGTTCAATAGTACCAAATAACCTACCTTCTAAATCTTTACATTGCTGCGGTGAATAAATACTTAATCCTACTGCACGAAACCAATAACGCAGCATCCCTCGCACTGCTACGGGACGAAATTCATTATTTCCCTGATATTGATTATCTTTAGCGGGAGGATTTGCGCCATATATCCCCTGCGTCCATAATTTAAAAGCATGGGAAGAGTGATGAGACAAACTAGAAGCAACAGATGTTCTACCATACCCCGCACTAACCCGCGAACCAATTCCTGCTGATAAAGCTAGTTGTAACCAATCTTTGACTGTGCTGACATCTTCTAATTTACCTCTGCTGGTGCGAGTCAACCCAATTAAAATCTCAGGTTCTTCCATTGACAACAGATAATGGGGGACAGGTTGATAGCATACTCGGTTATTTTCCCAACTCCATTGAGGATTAGCGATATCTACAGTCAAACAAGGTGCAGTGGGAAAAGCATCAAGAAATTGAACGCAACCGATACCATCTTCTAGTTTCCCCAGAAGTCGATTTACCTCAACTTCTGGTTGATTTTGTCTTGCCCAAGCTTTTACTACACCTTTTAAACTACTAGAAGGGATATAAGGTACACCATAGACTGGATGAAATACAGGAAGAAGTAACTCCTGAAAACCGCGCATTCCCCCTACACGCACCCTCCAGATGAATTCAACAGTCAGAGTTTCATCAGCTAATCGTTTAGTTTTCTCAGTTAATTGTTGGTATAAAGACTGACAAGTTTTATCCGCCGCCGCCGCTTCTATTAGAACTGGTTTAGCTGTGTCATTATTATTAAATAATCGATGATTCAGTGCTTGTAGAGGACTGGTTAATTTCCGACTGGTTAGATTATTTGTTCTTGCTGTCGATCTTGTCGTTGCAATAATGGAGGAAGGGGCTAACTGTCCAACTTTGAAATTAATCTTTTGATTTTTCCAGTGTGGCGGAAACTTGGCTTGTAATTTCTGCCATTTAGCACTTGCTTTTTTTTTCGCTTCTTCGTCAGAAAAATAAATAGTTATTTCTGTACCTATTTCTAACTGACTATTTTTATACAAGTCATAAAGAGGATTTTTATCTTTTTGGAGTTTTTCCAAAAATTTCTGCCATTCTTGTTGTGCCGTCATGATTGTTCTGCCTCTCCTAAGACTGCTGGCGACCAAAAAGACCACTCTTTTGCTAATTTAATTGCCAAGTGATTGAGGGCGGTATATTTTCTTAAAGGCATATGAATTAATGTGCCTTGATCATTAACATCAAAATCTGCCCCGCTAAACTCTTTGAGCTTAGTAAGAAATTTTTGATAAACTTTCCCTTTATAGCGTGTATCTTCGGCAGTTCCACCGAGAAATTTTTGCATATCTCCACTAAGTCGATGCAGTCCCCAAGTAGATATATAAGTGCTTAATCCTTGAACTAATCCACTAGCTTTTTTGTGGTAAGTTACTGCTAACTCACTTTTTATTTCAACTAAAGCGTTATGTGCTTGTTTGCTAAATTGACGCGAATCTAATTTCATTTTTGACTTCCTGTAGTAGTTTCAGTAGTTTCAATTGTTTTTAGATCGCACCAACCGCGACCTAATCCTTCTAGACCTCCAAATTGTAGTTTATTTTTAAGTAATTCGCTAGTTTTTGCTCGAATATTCTGAGTATTTTCAGTTTGTTTGACAGGTTTCATTCCCCAAGGAAAGAAAAGTACAGTTTCAGGGGGAATGGCTTCTTCCGAGCGAAAAGAACCACCTTTAACAGTTTTTTCGCCTTCATTAAGAGCAACGCGCACTTCTCGCTGCAATCCCGTTTCTACCAAAGCAATACAGTCTTCATCATCCACAATGACTAGCTTTTTCAGAAGCTGATTAATCATCCCATTAGCATTAGTAAGATTTTGAAGAGATTGTGAGAGGCTATTAGAATCATTAGTATTTAGTTGCCCTAGGGCATTCGGTTGCAGAATTGCAGTTTGCAAGTAAAGGGGTTCGGGTGTAAAGCTAACTAAAGCTGGTCTTGCTTCTGTAATTTGCTCTCGACAGTTTTGAATCAATTGAGTTAAAGGGGATTTTTGTAACCAACGATTCCAACGTTCTAGCCAGAGAGGACAGGTAATCCAGACTAAGTGATGACTTAAGGATGCGATCGGAAAAAACAGGAGAGTTGCCTCAGCAAACCAAACTTCTCCTTCTGTGGGTTGTTGTCCATTTTTGATTTTTTGGCCGAAAAACTGAGAGACTTCTTTTGCTAATGCTTTTTCTTCTTCACTTTGAGGATTGCTCGGTTCTAAGGCAGAGCGAATTTTACCTCTCAAGGAGGAAGCAGGAAGATAGGGAAACTCGGTATGGACTTCGCGGGCAATTCCCATTAAATTACCCTCATCAGCACTTCCGCCCGTGTGTAAAGGGGTCAGCAGATATAGATATGTTAAATAAGTATTCATAATGGTGTATTACCCCATAATAATTTACCATAGTTGAGTTTTTGAAAACTGGTTAACCAATTCCCCGTCGATTCAGGTTTAGGTAAGAGTGCCTCAGTTTCAGATGGAATCTGGTTAAAGATATAGACAGTCCCAGGTGGAACAAAGGCTCGTTGTGGCAATAAAGCAAATTCCTCATCTCCTTTTGTTTCTGAGTTAGGGGATGTGGAAGAAATCTGCGAAGCCGTGCGCTCCTGATTCTCTTTACCAAAGGAAATAACTAACTTGCGCCTAATTTGAGAAACACCACCCCACAATAAAGAACGATCGCTGACACATCCTGCTAAGATGGATTGCCAATCACAGGGATAAACGCCATAAACGGCTTCCTCCTTAACCGCTAGTCCGGGGGTGAGTAAATAAGCAAAATCACCTGTTGTATTGGTCTTAGGATTAAGCAGTGTTTGATCAGCATCGGACAAAGTAAATGGGATGACAATCGCCCGATGTCCTTCTCCTCCCAACCGGACTACTGTTTCCCCTAACTTTATACTAATTCCCGCTACTAATCGCCAACCTGGTTTAAGACGAATCGCTACTTCAGTAAAATAGCCATCTTCATCTTTTACTTGTCGCTTATCCGCTTGCATTTGAATATGAGGCATGATCTGCACATTCCAAGGATCTTCCTGAAATTGTGTAGGGTCTGTAAGTTCTTTTCCTTGTAGATATTCGCTTAAAGCTTCTGCTGTAATCCAAGGATAGGGACGACAGAAAAATTCTCTTCTGTTCTCTTCTTCAACTAGCTCTCTAAAAGGAGCTACCATTGGAGCTAATCCCGCCTCGTCGAACAACAAATGTTCCCAAGCTTTATCTGTTCGATCAACAGGTTGAAGACGTAAAGTTCGATGCCAATCCGAAGCTGTATCGTCTAAATTATCTTCTTTTGGTTCCTCTTCTTTTGTTTCCTCATCTTTTGGCTGACTCTTTTTGCTCCAACTCACTGCAACTAAATCCTTAGGAGTGGGAAAACATAATCTATCTTGGGGACTTAAGAGAAATGGGCCTATAAAATCTAAATCTTTGACATCTTTGGATAAAGTCGAGCGCAATGCTTGAAAAACTGTACTGGGAAACGGGGGAAATAGTCCTTTTGCCCAAGCACTCTCCCCTGGACTAAAAGGTTTAGCTTCCCGAAATAACAATACATCTAAAGGAGTGATCGCATACCAATACATTTGCTGTTCATCCATAGTTTATTACTCCGTTTCTCCCCATTTCATTTGTTGCATCCTTTTGTCATTCCAGAAAGCACTAAACCGCAAAAGATTAGCTAAATCCTTTTCGGTCGTGCCTAAAGGGACTTCTTTTTCAGTTTTATTTTTATTTACTTGATTATAGGTTTGATAAGCCCAGTTTTCCCACTGATCCAACCAATTTAGCAAGTTTTCTTGAATATGAGACTCTAGTGTTTGATCTCGACGGTTGATGATCACTTGTGCAGCTTTTCTCAATAGGCGATCGCTTTCAGTAACACAAGCATGACGGGGTAATTCTTCGGCTAATCGATAGAACAACGCACTTAAATCTTGCTGATCATACTGCATAAAATTCCACCATAAGTCTAATAATTCCCCTTTCATCAAGGCTTCTAAAGTATTACCCGAACCATAAATCACCCGAAAACAGAGTCCATCTTTTCCATATAACTTTTTAGCACGGTCTTTTTCAGCCGTCCACAGGCTTTCTAATACGGTAGGAAGAGGTACACTTTTATGAGCGATAACAATGCCTAGACTCATGGTTGCCCCATCTCCCATCGTAAAATAGGGACGTTTTTGTAATCCTTGCAGAGATTGTTTAGGAGTCCAGTAACCCCCCTCTGTGCTGAATTCTCTTTCTGGATCTGGGTCAGCACACCAAGCAGCACGAAGCGATCGCAAATATCCCGGTAAATCTGCTAGAGGTAACACTGCCATCACATCATCACCGCCACTATAGACGACTTTACCACAATAACGTTCTTCCGTAAGGTAGGGTACTAAGCGATTAGAAAAGTCTAATAAGGCGCGATTTAACCCGACATGGGTTGCTGGCCCCATGCGTTTTTGGGTTGCTAGTAAATCTGGGTAATCTTGATGATTTTTGACATTTTCTGCGATCGCATCTGTGATTAAATACTCTTTGTATTTCTTTAATTTTGACCCAGAGACATATTTCCCCATCCCATCCCCATCACCGAGGACAATTACCCACCAATCGGCTGGACTTCCTTCGCCAAATTTTGCTTTTTTATGCGCTTCTTCAACTAAACTTCTTAATGTTGCTGTTTCTTGAGCGTTACAATTCATGTCATCAGCTAACCATTTACTGGAAAACATGACTCCATTAAAATTCTGTCCATTCCTATTTTCTGGATTAATTTGCCGATCAACTTTTGGTATCTGATAAGGACGACCATGAGTACGGGAGGCAAAAGTGTCTGCTTTGTCAGGTAATTGTTGGTTAATAAGTGTGTTAAGACAATTCCAATAGTTGCGTGTTTTTTGTCCTCCTTTTTTAAAATCTTCGTAAGCAAATCTTGCGGCAGCAATAGAACTTAAATTAGGAAAACGAATTAAATTATCATAGTTAGTATCATCTTCTTGCCCTAGATTAATTCCCAAAGATTCAGCAACTCCCCCATATCGCCAAGCCATGCGTTTTGTTAATTCGATCGCATTCAATTTTTCTGAGCCATTAAATAACCCTGGATAAACTTCAGCCATTAATCGCCAAAATAGACGCATTGATCGAGCCGAAAGTCCACCTCCATTTTTAAACTGCCCATGATAATGTAATTGGGGATGAACTGCGCTAAACTGACCCGATAAAGTGGAACGTTCCCCAGGTGCTGTAGGAATTGCCCAAGTGCGAGTATTTTTTACGGCTTGAGTAGACTGTCCCAAACGAGCTTGTAATGCCCCCCACCAAGTACCAGTATTTATCTGTTCGTAAAGGTTTTGTTCGGCTGTTGTAGGTAGAGATTCAGCTAAATGAGGAGGGGCGATCGCATTTTGCGATTGTTTCCATTGCTGATAATTTTCCTCTGTGGGATTAATAGTTAATGGCTGCTCTGGATTGCCTAAAGGCATTGCAGTCCAGTAAGTTTCCCAAGTTTTGTCTATTTGTGCTTCCCAGAGTTTATTCCACTCCCAACAACTACCATGATGTCCTATCTGCCATTTTTTTAAATCTCGTTTACATATTTCTTGTTCGCTTAAAAACTCTTTTAATAATATTTCATCTATTTTCTGCTGATTTTTAGTATCTTTAAGAAACTCTAGGGTTCGTTTTTTGATATCTTCCCTAACTTTTTTGGCAATCTCTGACCATTCTTCTCTTAAACATTTTTTTAATTTCTCTCCCAATTCTCTAGCTGCTTCTTTACCAGGAACTAAAGCCATAATCACATTAGGAAATCCAGCCGTACTTAAACTTGTAGAGATGCCATTATCAAATCTACCAACTGGAGATATTCCGTCTTGAAAAGAAGCAAAATTAGCCGCAAAATCTGGATATTTTTTAACAATTAAAGCATCGATAATTTCTTGACTCCAAAGAGAAGGAGTAATCACAGCATCAGACCCATAAGTTTCGGCAATATACCAACAGAGTTTAACACTGAGATAGTGCAGTAGATAGGAACCTGCCCAAAAATCGACAAATTTTCGGGATGCTTTGATAAATTCTTGTACTGGGGAGAAGGTAAAGAGAAAAAGATAAGGATGTTGGGATTTACCTCCTTCTTGCCAATGTTCGGGATACATCGCCCCAACTAGAGCGGAAACGGTACTTTTGTAGCTATGTAGGGGACAATCAGGAAGGATGCTGTGAGCAGGATAGAGGAAAAAATCCTTCTGGTTTTGTCGGATGAGTTCGGGATAAAATCGCCAAAACCACCAAAATAGTTTTTCTATATCCGTTTCTGAGGTAATTTCTGCGGGAATTTCTGGTCTTGAGTCTTGTGAAGTAATATTTCGAGTTTGTCCACTGATGGGATGTTTCACGCTATTAATATTAGTGCCTTGAGCCTCTCCTAGATTAACGCGATCAGAGGAACTAGCTATTTGCAGGGGTAACTCTTCTATCTGTCCTTGTAACTCTTCTGGGTGAATAGACTGTAATTGTTGCAAAATAGATTTGTCTTCTAGCAAGGCACAAAGTTTACGAAAATAGAAATTTGTTGAATTAATAGGGGACTCTGATTCTGGCATAATCATAAATTGCTAAGGCCTCTCTTTAAACTTTATCACGAAAACAAAGATAGTTAAGCAAAATAATTGATTAACTATAGCATCTGACAGGCGGACAAGCGAGCTAGAAAACTTGCCAACAAAGGCTTCTGGCTTCTCTCGCTAGAAATAGATCGAGCGATTCTAGGCAAAAAACTAACGAAAGAACTAGGGATAGGAGCGAGCTTACTAGGAATTATTATTAATAAGTGAGAGATGGTGCGGCAAACTTTTTCGAGCTAAAACCATGAAAAGCTTACGATATATGGATTTCAGCCTTCTTGTCCCCCTGTCAGATTATTGATATAATTTATAGTTTTTTTCGAGATATTCTTTGATTTGCGCTCGTAAATCACTAGGCAAAATTACCTCTACATTCGGACCCCAACTACGCAATCGCATGATAACATTATGATCGCCAACACGATAGCAAAGCTTATAATAAACATCTTCGGAAGCGCAATTAACTTTTGCCAATAATTTTTCTCTTTGGATTTTTTTGGTGTTGTCTATTTCTGAGTCAATTTGCTCGATAATCATTTTCTTTACTTCTTGAATATTTTCGATTTTTTGAAAAGTAGAGTGACGGATTGTATTTTTAACATGACGCTGATAATAGTCTTGATCGAAACGCAATAACATCGTATTAAATTCACGATAAAAACTGAATCCATAAGCCAATTCTAATTGCTCTTGAATATAGTCGGGACTGTATAAATGATTAATTTTATCGTTTTTGTGTATCTGCGATCTAAGCCGTTTAGTTAGATCGGAAAAATCCCAAGCTATCTGTTTCAAAGATAATATCCTTTCTAACCGGTAGCCATACCATTGAAGTGCTTGAGAACTGTTTTGATCTGGTGTTTCTCCAAAAGCATACAAATAATAGGCTCTCTGAGAATAATGAATAGAAACAGGATAAATAATGTAGTAATTTGTTATATTTTTACTAGCACTATAGTATTTTATTTTAATAGGAGAAATTAGAGACTGTTTCCAAAATTCTTTTAAATTGTCTGCCCAATCTGCTACTTTATCCTGTAGAGCTTCAGGAACAATATATTCAGCTTGAATAAAAAATCTTTGATGTCCATTGATTTTAGTTGTTAGTAGTTCAGCAATAGTAGATAGACCATCATTGAGAAAACTTAACCAATTATTTTCAGTAATTATATCATTATTATGCTTAATTAAATTGCAATTATCTAATGAATTTAGAGATGAAGAGACAACTTTTTTATAGTGACCTTTAAGAGAAGCTGATTTAATTAATTTTGGCTGATTTAATTGGGCAAGTCGCTTAAAATTATTTCTTAAAGTTCGTTGGGTTACTTTAAAAATATGAGAAGATAAAATTTGTTGCAAATTTTCAGAGCTAAGTTGATATCTGGCAATTATTTGCTCTTGCCATTTTTGTTGATAAAATAGCGGATATTCTCCTAGTAGTAAATCTTCTAATTTTTTATTTTGAACATCTGGTATTTTTGTCCATAATTTATCTATCCAAGTAATACAGTCAAACCATTCTTGGTCTATTTCCACAAAAAAATCACTATTAAAATCATAAAAAGATTGCTCGATTATCCATAATCGTACAGCATTTTGTATTAAATTTAAGAAATTATCAATCTGTTTCTGATCAGACTTAGGATAATTCGCTAATCGAGCTAATTCCGGGACAAGTTCTTCTAGAGTTGTGATAGTAGGTAAGGACATAGCCAAGTTAGAGAAAGGGAAAAAGAGAGGGATTTTACTCCAATTATAAAAAAGGTAGGGAAACCCCCCTTTCCTTCCTTAAAGGGTGCATAAGGAAGAACAGAAATAACAGTCAGAACTTTGCAGATGGTCTATATTGGCTTTTAGCCAATTAGAATTGGGAAAATCATAAATCCAATCTAAACCAGAATCGATAGGGAGAAAGCCACTGATAATTCCGTGAATCACCCCTACTCCTGTGCTGGCACAAATATTATTTAACCAATAGACTGCTGGCGCGTCAATTCCTTGTAAATAACCAGCTTCAGAGGCAATGGCGGCGATCTCAGTCGGTGCAGACTCTAATGCCGCTTGTTGTAGATTAATAATATTGCCACACATCAAACACCAGCCCCCCCCGAGCGGAGGAACGGTTACACGACAATACAGACGAGGTTGATGATGGGGTTTGACTTCAATATGAGTCCCTAAACAAACCAAGGGACGAGCATACTCTAAAGCTAATTCTTGAGCTACTTGTCGCGAGCGATGATTATCTGTAGCGACGACGATTAAATCCGCTGTCGCTATTTCTGCTTTGGCTTTCTCATCTTCTACGGAAAGAGATAAGGCTTTAACATGAGAACCAATAGCATAAGTTCTTTTAATCAACCATTTAAGATAGTGAACTTTGTACCATCCTTGGTCTACCATTTCTTGAGTAGCAGCTGGCATTCGATTGAGATTTACTGTTTCTAAACGGTCATGATCAATAAATACCCAATTTTTGACCCCCAATCTGGCCAGTTGTTCAGCAAACACGGCTCCAATACCGCCACAACCAATAAGAGCGACTTTTAATTGATTCAGGTGTTTTTGTACAGTTTCTCCAAAAACTTTTTGTCGAGCAAAGATTAATTCTGTATCTTCGCCAGAAAAGTTACTATTGATTGGTGTTAACCAAGAACGACAGAATTCAATTGAAGTATGATTAGTTCCTTGACGATTCCAAATCCGAAATTTTGATTTTTCTAGGGACTCATTGAAGACTCCAGAAATCAAGCGAGGCTTTTCTTGGTAACAAGAAGCGAGAAACTTAGCGTATTCTGCTTCATAGCGATCATCGACACAAGAAAAGGAAGGAGTAGCATCGCCAAAATGGGTATGAATGTGAACTACATCTAATTTCCGAGTTTTACTTGAAGAGGAGGACTTCGAGAGAGCGCACAGATAAGTATCTAGTAAATACTGATGAAATTGCTGTTTGAGTACCAATCCACTAGCCGATTGATGTTCGTAACAATCAGCAGTAGGTACAACCCAAGCTTGAGGAATATATCTGACTTTTTTCTTAGATAGCTGATGGCGTTGACAGAAAAAGAAGCCAATTACTTCTTCTCTGTGTTGACGAGCATCCAGCATTGCTTGACGAAACTGTTTCCACATTAAGGGAGGGATGTGTAGTAATATATCTTGGGGTTTTGGTTGAGTATTCATGCTTGATTGATTATTTGGATGAATGAAGCTAATAGAGAAGATGGAAAGATTGCTTGAATCAATCTTCTACCCTTTTCCCACACTTTTAAGGCTAGGGTTTTATCAGAATTTCTTCTGTCGTCAGACGTTATTAATTGCGTGGCGTGCGGTGATAAATAGGGTAACGAGATTGTGTCCTCTTTCGGGATTATTACTAGGTCGCCAAGAATTGAGCCATTTATCTCGGTTAAACCCGCCTCCGAGTCCTACACAATACCAATACCAGCCTTCTTCACTTAAGAATGGTGCGCCGTAGTAACTTTGTCTAGTAAAGTGATGATCCCCTTCTCCGACCGTATCCCAAGGATAATTAAGGTAGCAGCCAATAGGAGGAAGCCGTGGATAATCTGGTGGTAATAAAAACAAAACATCAGAGTTAGAAACTTTGAATTTACTCGAAGACAAAGGCATTCTCTTAATTAAAATTGCTGTGTATTGCACGTCACCAATTGTTTTACTCCCAACCACAATAGTTTTGGCTACTTTGTCTAGTAATTTTAGTTCGGCACTTAGGCGTGTATTGAGAGTAAATTTAGTTGCATTACTACTAATAGTTATTGTCATTTTTTTCTTTATCCTTTTACAATTTTAGGAACTGTCCAAACTTTTGAACCTTCTTTGAGAGCTTCTGTATCTTTCAAGGGTTTAGTGCCACCAAAGCCTTCTTCCATTACGTCATCATTGCCAATTTCTGGAAGTCGAGAACGTAAATCTTCAACTGTTGTTCCTTCTGGTAAATCAATTAGCTTGCCATTAACTATTGCTCGCATAAAAACTCCTGATTTGTTAATAAATGAATCCCTCAAGAAATGTTTGGTGTGCGCTCTTGATTAAAAATCTATTCGGGTCTTTGACTCAAAGCAATTTTCTTGACATTTCAGTTGATTGTTTTCTTCAACTAATTCATGATGAACAAGAGAAGACTTTGTTTTTTGTGGGTGCTTATTGAAAGGATAAATATCGAACCAATCGCAAAAATAAATAATTACAATCATCAGTGAACTACCAAAAGTCAGCCACAATAATTTTGTCGGTATTTGTTTCTTGAGAGCAGTTAACTTATTTTCAATTTGAGGCAATTTCCTATTTTCTAAAAAGTCTAATTGTTGCTTTTGTTCTTTCAGGAATAGTTCCATTCTTTTTAATTCTCTTTGATAAGTTTTAGCATGATTTTCTTGTCTTTGTGTCCAGAGATTTTCTAAGTTTTCACAATTTTCTTTCAGGTATTGAACGTAAAGTTCAACTTGACGGATTAATGCTTCTCGCTTTACGTTTTCTGTTTGTTCTATTGTTTGTTCTAATTGTTCAAAGGAACTTTGCACTTTCTCAACTTCTTGATTAAGTTTTTCGAGTTGTTGCTTGAAGGGATCAAAATCCCCTTTTGGTTGACCAAATAATTTGCCATTAATTATTTTCACGGTTACTCCATTCGTTTGTTTAAAGTTTGTCATCATGAAAGTAACTAATCAAACACATTGTTATTGCCAATACGATGATAATCTTGTGTCCCATTTTGGGCTTCAAAATCATCAAATAACTCTATCAAATCGATAACACTATTAGCAGAATTTTTCAAATCGTTACCGAGAGATTGTTCGACAGAAGCGACTTCAACTCGCATTCCTCGTCTTCTAAGTTTTTGTGCTAAATAAGCAAAATCAGAATCGCCAGTGACTAAAACGACAATATCTGGCTTCATTTCTAAAGCTAATTCAATAGCATCCATCGCCATTACTACATCAACATTGGTTTCGTAGTCATTACCTTTAGATTTGCCTTCTTTTGTAACAACTAAAAACCCGTTACTTTTTGCCCAGTAGATAAATTTTTCTTTGGTTTTTCTTTGTTCAGTAAATCTTTCTTTATCTGGAGGTAAACCCAAATAAATTACCATTTCAATTAGTTCTCTTCCTTCCTGGGGATCGGCTAAATAATCACGGATTTTTTGCCAATTAATCTTACGATTAAAACTTTGAGCAGATATATGGGTATTATCGGCATCGGCAAAGACTAATACTCGACGGATAAATGTCATAAAGCTAACCTCTCAACTCCAATTTCATTAAACTACCCTCTAAGAAGAGGGGGTTTCCGATTTCATTTTTGCCAAATCATGGGTTGATATCTTTCTGTCTTTTTCATCAAACAAGAAATGTATTCTTGGACTTGAAGTTCTAAACAACTACGCAAACTGACTTGGCGTTGAGTTTGAGGATGGGTAAGTTCTAAAGATAGTTTCTCTTCCCAATATTTAAGGAACTTCTTCAGAGAATCTTGCTGTAAATAGACGGCACCTTGTTCATCTGGGTTAGTAAAGTTGTCTGGAGAAAAAATATTTTTGTTAACTAAGTAAACGACTAAAGAATCAACAATTTGAGCGCGAAATTCTTCCATTAAATCTAAAACTAAAGCAGGATGATTTTCTCGACAGGTATGCAAATTCCCAAAATGAGTATGTAATCCAGTTAGTTGTACAAGCGAAAAAAGATGCTGAAATAAAAGA
Organism: Microcystis sp. LE18-22.4A; assembly: GCF_027531105.1. Lineage (NCBI taxonomy): Bacteria > Bacillati > Cyanobacteriota > Cyanophyceae > Chroococcales > Microcystaceae > Microcystis > Microcystis sp. LE18-22.4A. The sequence goes on along the minus strand of NZ_JAPZRB010000419.1, from coordinate 1,087 downwards.
GTGTAGCCAAAACTTAGTAAACTATTGATGGGATCTGTTGGAGGACGCATCGTTCTTTTGGTAAAGGAAAAATTTCCTTGAAATAAAGAACTTAAACCTTGAAAATAAATATTAGCAGCTTTTCCCTCATATCCCCTTAATGATTCTAAAGATTCAGCACTATTTAAACTATTGATAATTTTTTTAAGATTGATAACGGCTGTTTTCACTATCTCATTAGGATGACGACGCTGAAGACGCATCAATAAAATTCTCGAATTATGCACTTTAGCACGAACAATGGCATTAGCTTGTGTGTTAACAAAATCACTATTTTCTGCTTGTTTAACTTGTTGCGTTAAATAAGTAATTTTGGCTTGTATTTCCGACTGTAAATGTCCCAAATAATATCCTTGAGGTGAATAATAAGTGATAGGAATATTATGGAATAGCGCTGCTTGTACCGCACCATGGGATAAATGACAGTAACCAAAAAGAATAATATTTTTAACTTGGTTCACTGGAACTTTAAAAAGTTGTTGTTGCTGCTGAAAAATTTGAAACTGTTGGTGCTGAACTTTAAGAGAAGAACCTTGTTCTACTATATATAAAGTGGACATAAATTAATATAAGATATACTTTAAGGGTTGAAGTTGACAAAAAGATATTCAAAAACTAGCTTTGCACACTAGATAAGCTAAAGCTGGAATCGCATAGGAAGCATCTCATTTATGCAAGTGAGTAATTATACTTGTCCTAAAACTGTTTTCCAGTAAGGCTTTCAAAATAGCTTGACATAAAGATTTAGGGGTTATAAAGGTGAGATGCTCCCGATCGCATAGGCATTAGCGTGGAACAAATTCTATTGTTTTATGCCGATGGAATGGGGGGTTTCTCAACATTTTTCGCGGGTTAGACACAATGGCTGAAAATCTACAGTTTTCGTTGAGGTGCGTCGATGCTTTGCCCAGCAAGGCTTTGAGCCTTATGACTGAGGTAACTATTGAGAATTATTATTAATAATGTCTATGCTTTTCAATATCCCACGAAAAATTGCTGTACAATCCTTATACAGCCTAGTTTTGCCAAGCTAGTCTTTTAACTTCTT
>NZ_JAPZRB010000288.1:0-13197 GCF_027531105.1 Microcystis sp. LE18-22.4A | reverse complement strand
GATTTAGGAGTTAATAACTTAATGGCTGTAACTACAAATCAAACAGGTGTAGCACCTCTTTTGGTAAATGGCAGACCGTTAAAAGCAATTAACACCTTCTACAACAAACAACGTTCCCGCTTACAATCTCAACTGAAAACCCAAAGTAATCAACCCTCATCTAAGAGATTGATATTCCTAACCCATAAACGAAACTGTCGAGTAGAAAATTATCTACACACAGCCAGTAAAAGAGTAATAGATTGGTGTACTATTCATGAAATAGGGACGTTAATAATTGGGCATAATGAGCGGATGAAACAATCTCTTAATCTAGGAAAAAGGAATAATCAACAATTTGTCAATATTCCCCATAATAGATTAATAGAAATGTTAACCTATAAAGCTCAATTAAAAGGGATAAAAGTCATAATAACTGAAGAATCCTATACCTCACAATCCAGTGCTTTAGATAGGGATGAGTTACCTAAATATGGTGAAGAAAAACCATTATTTAAGGGAAAAAGGTTAGCTAGGGGACTTTATAAAATGGAAACAAATCAGTTGTTAAATGCCGATGTCAATGGGGCATTTAACATCATTAGAAAAGTAATTCCTGATGTCATTGACCAGGGAATAAAGGGTTTGCCGTTTAATCCTGTAGTGCTTGACCCACTTGTTAGTGAGCCAGTCGAACTACGAATGACTAAGCTTTCAGGCTTTTAAGTAAGTTTGAGTAAGTTTAGTTGAGCGGTAATAATAGAGAGATTGGTTCACTAGTGTGACAAGGTGTACCCAGAATGTCCTATTTGTTTTTGTTCCCACTATTCACCGCTGCCTTGGCTGCCTATTTCTGGCAGCAGTCCAGCGATGAGATCGCTTATCTGGCCAGTGCCGCCACGGTAATTAGTTTAGTGTTGAGTCTGGTTTTAGCTCCTTGGCAGATTCAGCTATTAATTCTCTTGACAGTTGTGATTGTCGTCACCTTTTTATGGCAAGGACGAGAAGAGCAGAAGAATGTCCCCGTCCCCACTCCAGAAACCGCCGGCGAGAAAAAGTATCGTGGCGCCACCTATATCGAGCCAACAGTCACCGAGGCTCCTGTCAAGGAGCGAGGAGGTAAATATCGCGGTGCGGAGGTTAAAATCACCAATAATCCGACGGTGGCTAACCCAATTCGCTCCTCATCTCTCAAATATCGCGGCGCTGGTTCAGCAAACAAGGACCAGTAATCAGTTATCAGTTATCAGTTATCAGTTATCAGTTATCAGTTATCAGTTATCAGTTATCAGTTATCAGATTTGAGTTTTAAGTGAGTAGTATTAAATAGAAGTTTCCTACTGTCTTTTCACTGTTTACTGTTTATTGTTCACTGTTCACTGAAACTTCCCACCTATCTACTGGTCTTGAATATAAGGCTGATTATTTTTGATACAATTGTATGCCTTTTGTAACTCGATTCCCAGATAACCGATATGTTCGGGAATAATTGCGGGATTGGTTGTTGCAAGCTCGCGGATTAATTTGAGGGGATTTTTGCCTTGATAACAAGCGACAACTTCCCCGCTGCCGGGGGTAGTTTGTTGGACAAGAATTTGTTCTTTTTCCACAGAAATCAAAAAGTTACCGCTAGGGTCAAAAAAATTGCGCTGATTGACAATTTTATCGTACTGGGTGGCGATTAATCGTTCGACATTCTCCCAAGTATCATCGTATATGTGGGCCGATTGACTAATAGTAATCAATGGACCCAAGGTTAAATTATACTGGGAGCGTTGATTGATTTCTTGGCAAATATGTTGCTGTAAAGCGCGCAATCCCATGGCATTTGCCGGCCAAGCGGCAAACATATCATTACTTCTAAATATTGCGGTGAGAGATAATTCATTTTCCACCACTCGCACCCAAATATGATTTAAACAGGGACTACCTCCCTTTTCGTGGTCTTTCACATCCCAGAGGGACATAACTGCACTAGCAGCATCAATTTCTGAGATTAATTTATTAATAACCTGTGCAATTTGGTCCCGGCCAAACCAAGAGCGCAATCTTTGACCGTAGGTGTATTTAACTCCTTGGTGTATAGGGGAATCATCGAGAATTTGCCCGATATATTCGGTGAGAAAAGCTCTATCTATAGGCAAATAATTAGGTTCAGGAAAATAAAAGTCTGGGGGTTCATCGGTAACAACAGCCATTAGGTCAATTAATTCTTGCCATTTACCATCATATCCTGTCGGTCTAATTGTGCCAGTGGTTTTAATCTTTTGGAGAATTTTTACCCAAGTTTCGGCAATAGTTTTTCCTTCAATGCGATGACCGTATCTTGTCCCGGGTAGCAAAGAAGGAAGATTTTCTAAGAGGGGAAAGGTTAATGGTTCTCCCCAAGTTGGTAAGGGGGATTGTTTTGCATAATTTTTGACAGTTTCAATCGCTTCTGAGATGGATTTAACTGGTTGATATTGAATTGATTGACGCAATTTTTCGAGAATTTCTCGGTCAATTTCTTTGTCAATATATCCAGTGGTAGAAGAATTAATTAGCCAACATTCTTTACCTGTGTCACTTTTTCCTAACTGGAATCCTTGACTAAAAAAATCTAGCAAACATTGACAGCTACCGGAGTTCTTATCTTCCTTAGTTGCGTTGAGAATAACTAAGTATCTAACGTGGGGATTTGCTATTAAGTTTCTCAGCAGGGGACTAATTCCTCTGGTGGGACTATAAAGATTACCAATCACCGCGTATTGGTCGGGATTTAAATGTTTAGCAAGGGACTGTTTTACTGTCCATCCCGTGATAATTGCCGTTTGTCCGTGACCGCAGATTAATTGATTGGGTTTATAGTGGGGTTGGTAGATGAATTTAGGGGTGGTTTCTGTACTAAGCATGGATTTAAATTAATCGTTCAAGATAATTAATAATATTTCGGTGAAGGTTTTCTATTGTATCACTGCCATCCAGTTGTAAACAATTATCTTTATATTCTTTAAATATCTCGATAAACATTTGACGAACTTTCATTAATTTTTCTTGTTTTTCGTACACTTCTGTGATGGCTCTGTTTTTAATTCTTGCTAGAGAAATATCGGGAATAACATCGATATAAATAACTAAATCTGGATTGGGAAAATGTTGATTTAACTGCCGAACAAAAGCAAATTCTTCGGGATTATTGCAATTGTAGGCCAGGGAGGAAAAATAATAACGAGTAGTGATAACGTGGGTTTGTTCTTGGTGAATAAGTTTAAAAATGCCATCGTGATCATTATATAAGTGATCATGGCGATCAGCTGCAAATAAATAGGCCATTTGTCGGTCAAATTGATTTTGATCTTTGATAGAAATAAGATTAGTTTGCATTATTTCTCGAATCAAACGACCGATGACTCCCTCGGAAGGTTCCGGACTTAAAACTGCTTTTTCCCCTCGCTTTAAAAAATATTCTTGTAAGAGTTTTGCTTGGGTACTTGTTCCCGATCCGTCAATACCTTCAAAGACAATAAATTTCGGTTTCATAATTTAATCTTCCTTCTCGCTCTAATTATCTGAATAATTGTTTTAGCCAAGTTAACCAAGATTTTTTCTGGGGGATTAATTGCGTCATTTCTCCGATAATCTCTCCCATACTTCCCCAAGCATAAATATTTTTATTGAGGGATTGTATGGTTAAATTTTCTTGTAAAGCTAAACTGATAATACTAATCATTTCTGCTGCTTGATTACCGACTATTTGCGCTCCCAGTATTTTACCATCTTGTCGGTAGATTAATTGACAAAATCCCGTGGTTTCCCCCCAGATTTGCTGTGGGACCATATTTTTAATTGGATAGTTGATCATCTTTACCTCCTCACCATAGCTGTCCTGGGCTGCTTTTCCAGTTAAACCCACCCAAGCAATAGCAGGATCGAAAGCAATAAATGAGGGAATTTGCTCGGGATTAAAGTTAAATTTTTCTCCCGTGAGCAGATGCTTGACTAACCCAAAAGCAGCCCGATGATTTAAAGTAGGATCGGGATAATTATTTCTGAGCAAATTTAGGGCATAAATGCGGGAATTATCGGTTTGGAATTGCTGATTAACCCTAATTAATCTCTCCTCTAGTTTAACTCCCACCCCGTCCAAATTTAATCCCTGTTCATTGACTTGATAATTACCGGCAAAAATGAGATCATCAACTTCGATAACACGATTGCCTAATTGTAACCATTTTTGACCCTCGATCGCTTTCACTTGACTAGGACAATAGCCGGGTAAAATCTTAATTCCTTCCGCTTCTAAAATGGCAGTAACTAAATGGGAGATTTCCCAATCAATATCCGGCAGTAGATAATTATCCTCGATAATTAAGCTAATTTCTTTCCCTAAACGTCGGAGAATTTGCGCTAAACTCACAGCCATGCTGCTGTTGCCAATAATCGCTAAATGTTGTCCCAACTTGTCTAAATTTGGCTCTTGCCAAAGGGTTTGAGCGGTAAAATAATTAACCTCATCTAAGCCGAAAATTTTCGGGACTTGCAGATAAAAACCCGTGGCGATAAGATAGTGTTTAGCCAACAATTGCCGACCATTAACCACAAATCCTAAATGGGGCAGCCGGACAAATTCCCCTCCACCCGGGATCACATCTATTCCTTCCGTGGCTAATCTTGCCAAAGAATGATTTTTATTAATAGTTTTATCTACTTCCTCTAACCATTGCCGCAACCGTTGCCATTGGGGATAAATGGCCGTTTCTTGCCAATGATTCAGCAGTTTATAGAGATGGATAATTTGGCTGTAGCCCTTGCTAAAAATGTCCTCAGATGCCTCTAAATTGTCGCTAGAAGGCTGTTGCACTAAAGCCACCCTTTTTTTGAGGTGAACAGCCAACAAAGCCGCTTCTATCCCCGCAGGAGTGGCACCAATAATTACTAAGTCGTAAACCACAAATATAAAGTAAAAAGTCAAAAGTCAAAAAAGGTGTTGGGGGTTTTGGGGTGTTAGGGTGTTAGGGTTTAAGGGTTTTAGTTGAAATTCCCCCACTTCCCCACTTCCCCCCGCAACGCGCACGAAGTGGTCTCCCCATTTCCCCATTCCCCCACACCCCACACCCTACACCCTACACCCTCTTTCAAGTCAGGAGTCAGGAATCAGGAGACGGTATTCAGGAATCGGAAACTTAACACTTAAGTAGGGTTTGCTGAATAAATTTGAAATGTAGGCAAAGTAAGGGTTTTGGGGCTTTTCTCGCTCCCACAGGTGCAAGATTTTGAGAGAATCGTCGTTCAAAACCTTGCGTCTTCATCGGCCCGCGTCCTGTAGGGGCGAAGCATTCGGGCAATAACCTATCGGTGAAAACGTAGATTTTCTATCCGAATGCTTCGCCCGTACTTATTCAGCAAACCCTAAGTAGGGAGGCACAATTATTTGTAGGATGGGTTAGCGGTAGCGTAACATAATCGGGCGTTGGGTTTCATGCTTCAACCCAACCTACGTTCATCTTATATTTAATTCCACCCACCCACTTAAAACTCAAATCTGATAACTGATAACTGATTACTGATAACTGATAACTGATTACCGGCGCCGGTCTTGCAGTTTTTTATAGACATCTCGCAGGGGGACTTGATGATAGGCGAGAGCGACGAGGGTATGATAAAAAAGATCGGCCACTTCTGAGGCAATAGCATCGCCATCATTATCTTTGCAGGCCATGACCACTTCTGCCGATTCTTCGCCGATTTTCTTGAGAATTTTGTTATCTCCCCCGGCCAAAAGTTTACAGGTGTAGGATTCCGGATGAGGCTCGTCTCTGCGATCGCAAATTACCTTAAACAATTCCGAGAGAGTGTCGGCCGCTGGCGGTGATTTTTGCCAATTTACTTGGTGAAAACAGCTTCTTTCGCCGGTATGACAGGCAATATCACCGATTTGCTCAATAGTCAGTAAGATAGCATCACTATCGCAATCGTAGCGAATTTGACGCACTTTTTGGATATGGCCAGAAGTAGCGCCCTTGTGCCATAATTCTTGACGAGAACGACTCCAGTACCATGCTTCCCCAGTGGTGAGGGTTTTTTCGAGGGATTCCCGATTCATCCAGGCCATCATTAACACTGTAGCATCAAGATAGTCTTGAGCGATCGCCGGTACTAAACCCTGGGGATTATAAGCGATCGCGTCGAGGGGAATAGCAGAGAGTAAAGAAGACATCAGTTTTTCGCGGTCAAGAATTATGGTGGGACAAATTACCCAAAGCTTAATTATATAGCCATGGGGTCTTGGGGGTTAGGGTTTAGGGGTTAGGGGTTAGGGGATGGGGGTTGGGATTTAATGGTTGAATAATAAAAAAATTGCTGAGAAATTGATGAGAATACAATCCTATCGAGACTTACAAGTTTGGCAAACAGGAATGGATTTGGCAGAAAAATGCTATTTAGCCACTCGCAATTTCCCCAAAGAAGAAACCTACGGGATGATTTCTCAAATTCGCAGGGCTTCCGCTTCTATTCCTGCTAATATTGCCGAGGGTCATGGCAGAAAAACCCGCAAAGAATACCTACAGTTTCTCTACATAGCCCAAGGTTCTCTTAGAGAATTAGAAACCCATCTACTGTTATCAAAAAGAGTCCGATTGAACCCATCAGATACGATTGAACCCCTTCTTAACCAATGTGAATCAGTGGGTCGGTTGTTATCGGCCTTAATTCGTTCTCTGGAAGCGGGGGTTGGCGGAAATTAGTGGTTGGGTGTTTCTTATCCCCCATCCCCTATCACCTAGCCCCTATCCCCTATCCCCCAGCCCCTATCCCCCATCCCCTATCCCCTATCCCCTATCCCCTATCCCCCATTCGTGTTAGAATCAACCCGATAAGAAAAAGCTAAAAGCTAGAAAACCAAACAGGGCATCTAACCTTTAGCTATTCTTGTTCAACGTCACAGTTATCAATGTGTGCAAGACATTGGTAACTGTTATTTTTGTCTCTTCAAGCGGGAAACCAATCCTAAACCACCCACTGCCAGAAGTCCGAGGATAGTACCCGGTTCGGGAACGGTTTGACTAAATTCCTGATCTAAGATAGAAAATGAGACTTCCTCGGGAGTCGTCATGTTCACATGATCGAAACCCATCAGTTCTATATCTTTTCTCACTTTGAGTTTTTTATGCAACCCGATCAAGTCCATCCCGCAGCTCAATCCTGCGTATGTATGATTATCGACTTTACACTGACCTACCACTGTATCATCAGGCTTACGAACAGTCTCAATAATTTCTAAATCTCCTTCTCCGACCATTGTTCCATCAACTGTCATGTGGATATCTCGAATCCATTTGTGGGGATCGAGAACTTCAACGGTGTACCCCAAGGCTATATCGTACATAACCCCGCCCTGAGCGAAAAACAAACCGGTAAATTTAAGCCCTGGTCCATGAGCGGTTGTTGCCGGACCGACCATAATAGCGGCTGGATCTACCGGCCCGCAAAGACTGATTAAGCAGCCTCCTGCTGGTTGGGTAGGTTGGAAAAAGAAATCGGTGAATAGTTTATCGTCAACGAGAAATGAAGCTCCTGGCGCAAGAAGATCTGCGAGTGTCACAGCAGCATGGGAAGGAGAAGCGGCGATACCGACAACAGTAGCAGTAGCGGCACCGAGAACCGCCACACCGGAAAGGATTTTGGTTAATTTGTTGGTTGTCATCATAACTGAATTATCCAGCGTTAATTGTGTGTACTATAGCCATCAAAAGAAGTTAAGCAAGTGTTAAGCTCGCTGATAACTTTTTGTTTGACTTGACACAACTATAGCGAAACTTTTCAAAAAAAACAAGTGTTTTAGAACAGGGTGAGCCCATCTCAAACGCTATTGACCATTGACCAATTTGGTCATCCGCTTGCTGTGTGGGCATTTCAATTGATACCAGTCAATCAAAATAGTTAGGAATTCTTAACATTTGGTCGATTTTTGCTTAACAATTGAGATGGCAAATTCTCCTCAAATATGCCTGAATCACCCTCTGGGTAAGCAACTCACATAAATCAAGTTCATTTTGTTAACGATTGTTAAGATGCGCTTCGCTTACCCTGTGTTTTATAAAACTTTTTTTCGGCAATATTTAGCTATTTTTTGTCAAATTTATAGCAGTTTTCCCCGAACATAACTACCCAAAAGTTGACAAATATACCCAAGCTTTTCTGGTCAAAGTTGGACAAATAAACAGGCTCTAAGTAGGTGGGTGGAATTAAATATAAGATGAACGTAGGTTGGGTTGAAGCATGAAACCCAACGCCCGCATGGGTTACGCTACCGCTAACCCATCCTACAAATAATTGTGCCTCCCTACTTAGTTCAAAAAAAAATCTCTCAATTCGTTACAAAACTTAATCAAGAGAGGTACAATGTATAAAACTTAACAGTTTTGACAGTCAAAACTGGAGTTCGATGGCAATCAACTCCCTAACGAGGTAACTTCCTTTTGCTCCCACAAAAATGTCACCCCAAAACCCCCGGACAAACTCAGGTTTTAGAAAGACCAAAAATCCCGTTTAATATCTCTATCTAAAGAGGTATGACTAATTTTCCTAAATCATCTATAGTTACCAGCGTAGGGCAATGGCAGTATAAAAGTGGACAACTGACTGTCTAAAGTTGGACGATTCTCTCTCGAGAAATTTCTTTAATTAAAACTGGGTTAAGTTAAGTAGTCGGACATAAATTCTGTTCTCTATCTTAAGAAATGTAAATTGCCGCAATTCTTACTGACTCCTGACTTGAAAGTGGCAAGTGGCAAGTGGGGAGAATACACAAAAGCTGTCTCCTGTCTCCTGACTCCTAGCCCCACCAACAAACTTTTTGCCGCAAACCCTACTTAACAGCTTATATATATGAATACCCTCATCACTATTCGAGAAGCTTCCGATTTACTCGGAGTTAGCATTAAAACCCTCCGGCGCTGGGAACAACAGGGTAAAATTGTCTCAATTCGTACCCGCGGCGGTCATCGCCGATTTCGACCAGAAGATCTCTTACAATCTGGTCAAGCAACCCCATTGATTATTGGCTATGCTCGTGTTAATCGACCTGAACAAAAACCCCAATTAGACACCCAGATAAAAGCGTTAGAAGAATTTTGCCATCAGCAGGGTCAACCCTTTGAAATTCTCACCGATATCGGCGACGGAGTCAGCCACAATCACCCTAATTTTATGCGTCTAGTGAAGATGATTTGTCAGGGTGAGGTGAAATCTCTAGTTTTAACCCATGCGGAAAGTGTGAGTCGCTTTTGTCATGATTTTATTTTGGGTTTGTGCCGTCTCTTCAAAATCCAAGTCATTCTCCTCAATCAAACCCAGGAATCCATTGCAGCTGAGGATTTAGTGGACGATCTGCAAGCCCTCGTCACCATCTGTTACGATCATCTCTACCCACTACATAACCCGGCTCATCAGCAATTACTAGAATACCTAGGGGCGTTTAAGGATGTCCGTGTGGCTTAAAATTATCCTTGGCCTGGGTTTCTTATCCCTCTTTGTTGGCTGTCTGATGCCGCCTCTACTGTTCCCCGAACCAGGGCCAAGAATAGTAATATTTGAGATGATAAAGAGAATTTGATCCCCCCTTGCCCTAGGGTTGATTCAAGGTAGGGTTGATTCATGAATCAACCCTACCCCTTGCCTCCCTTAAAAAAGGGGGGAAACCAGGAAAGTTCCCTTTTCCAAGCTGGATTGAGGGGGATCAAATTGGCTGACGGCTGTATTGACATCCACATTGACGGCAATGAAACTAGAAACCACGGCGATTAAACGGATTCTCGATGCTAACCTTGACCGCGCCAGAGAAGGACTGCGAATTATCGAAGAATGGTGTCGTTTTGGCTTAGATAATCCCGATTTAGCCCAAGAATGTAAAGAAATGCGCCATCAATTAGCTAGTTGGCACTCGATCGATCTTAAACGACATCGGGACACGGCCGGCGATATCGGCAGGGATTTAAGCCATCCCAGGGAAGAAATCCGGGAGACTGTCGAGGGACTGCTGCAGGCCAATCTCGCTCGCGTACAGGAGGCTTTTAGGGTTTTAGAAGAATACGGTAAACTCTATGATCTGGAGCTAGGGATAGCCTGTAAACAGCTGCGCTATCGGGTTTATCAGCTAGAGAGTAAACTATTAATCTCGCCACCTCTGGAAAAACTGCAAGCATCTCCCCTCTATCTAGTCACTTCTCCCGCCGAAAATCTCCTAGAAATCGTCGAATTAGCCCTAAAAGGGGGGTTAAAATTGGTGCAGTACCGCCATAAAACCGCCGTTGATACGATTCGTTTAGAAGAGGCCGCTAAACTGTGTGAGTTATGCCACCGTTACGATGCTTTATTTATTATGAACGATCGCGTCGATATTGCTCAGGCCATTCATGCCGATGGTGTTCATCTCGGTCAACAGGATGTACCGATTTCCCTAGCGCGGCAATTTCTCGGTCCTGGGGCAATTATCGGCCGGTCCACCACTAATCCCCAAGAGATGGCCAAAGCAATCCAAGAAAAGGCCGATTATGTGGGAGTCGGGCCGGTTTATGCCACCCCCACCAAAGCAGGAAAAACCCCCGCAGGATTGGAATATGTCCGTTATGCGCGGGAAAATTGCCCTTTACCCTGGTTTGCGATCGGTGGTATTGATAGTAGTAACATTAAAGAGGTTTTAGAGGCAGGAGCGCAACAGGTAGCTGTAGTCCGGGCCATCATGGAAGCGCAGCACCCCGATGTGGTGACACAACAATTATTAAACCAATTAAAGTAGGGAGTGGGAAGTGGGAAGTGGGGTGTGGGGTGTGGGGTGTGGGGTGTAGGGTGTAGGGTGTGGGGTGTGGGGTGTGGGGTGTGGGGAAGTGGGGGGGTGGGGTGTAGGGTGTGGGGTGTGGGGAAGTGGGGGGGTGGGGTGTGGGAAGAATAAATAAAAATAATCTCCTGTCTCCTGTCTCCTGATTCCTGACTCCTAATCACTGCGGGTTAATAATTGGGGCAGCGGGGAGGGAAGGGGAAGGTATGGGTGCGGGTGTCGGAGAAGCAGCCGGTTGGGGGGAAGTTTCGTTATCTTTGACTAAATAAATTGACTCCACCTGCTGACTGGTTTGGGGAGTAGCGATAAATCTGCCCTCATCGACAAGATAAGTCATCGTTTCGGCGCGGATACTGTTGCCTTCCTGCAAAACGTAAACGTTACCCGTCATCACTAAACGACGTTCGCGGCTAAAATACTGAGCTTGGGCGGAAGTGGCCTGCATTTTGCGAGCGGGATAGAACACTTGTACGTTACCCCGAGCAGTAATTACCCCCGTTTTTGAGTTCGCCTCCTGAATATCCGATCGCACTGTCATGGCATTACCTGGTACAATGTTCTGCTGTGCTTTGACTAGGGGAGAATTGCCCAATCCCATGATTAAGCCAGCAGAAACGAGGGCAACTAGCCATCCTCTGATTTTTGCGTATCTTGCTCTCATAGAAATCTCACCTATAGACGTAATTGTATTGACTAACTAATCTAGCTTTTTAGAGAACGGGATGACTTTTGAGGATTTTCGGCAGAGAACAGATAGATCGATCGAGGTGGGGATGAGGATGTTCCTGATTGCTTTTCATCGCTTCTAGCACTGCCGGTAAAGCTTGGGGATCGAGATTCTGTAAAAAGTTTAATAGATCCAAACTCTCCCCCACCAAGTGCGTCACGTTGATCCCCTCGTAATCGGGTTGATAGTGTTGCAAACGTCTAACCCCTTCTCCCAAAAGAATTACCGCCCCGCGCCAGTTATTATTTTCCAGATGGTAACAAGCGACAGCAATCTGCAAAATGCCTTGATAAAAGGTTTTTTCAGGCTCTGTGGACTCCATCCACAAAGCCTCTAGGGTATCATGACAAGCATAGAATTGCTGGCGATTAAATTCGTCGATTCCTTGGCCAAAAGCGGTGGCTGTCATTACCCTAAACTAATGCCCCTTCATCGATTCGCGGACTTCTTGGATATAGTCGAGGGAAATTATCTGTTCTTCCCCAGCAAACTCGTTATCGGGGGTAATAAATAGCATACAGTGACATTCTTTCCGTTCCCGCATCGGTACACAGGGACAATTCCAGAAAGTATTTTTTACCTCCGCTTCTTTGTCTTCGTAGTGACGACAGGGACATAAAGGAGCGCCTAATTCGTCCTTATGACGCGCTAATCCCTCAATTACTACGGCTGTCACCGAGAGATCGCTACAGAAGTAAGTATTTGTACCTTTAGCGTACTGTTCGGCAAACTTTTTCATCGCCTCAAGACTCTTATCCGTGTTTGTGATCTGGCTCATAGTTATCTGATCCCCTTAGCTTTCTACAAAAAAACTTTTTACCTAAAATGTCAGCTTGAAGGAACCCTCGGTTTTACCTCGGAGATGAAAAGCTGACATCGCCTTGACACCTTGTACGATGAGTTGCTAGATTATAAGCATAACACATTGAGAGGTCGAGTCAATGCGAGTCATAGAGTTTAAGTTAAAAACCAATTCACACCAAGAGATAGCCATTCAAGAGGCTATAAGGGTGGGACAGTTCATCAGGAATAAATGTTTAAGATTTTGGATGGACTCTACCAAAGAAGATCAGGTTAACTATGGTACTTTGTGTAGGCTAACTACCGAATTATCTAATAGTCCTGAATTTTCCTTTGTTGGTAAACTCAACTCTATGGCTCGTCAAGCAAGTGCCCAAAGAGCTTGGTTCTCTATATCCCGTTTTTATGATAACTGTCAAAAGCGCACCGCCCGCGCCGAATCGAATTCGGCGAGCGGACGGAGCAAGAAGGGTTTAGCGAAAAAAGGCTATCCTAAATTCAAAAAGTTTTCAAGGTCTGTCGAGTACAAAACTTCTGGTTGGAAACTAACAGAAGACAAAAAGTTTATCCACATCACGGATAAAACAGGGATAGGGAAATTAAAGTTAATCGGCACTTTTAGCCGTGAGATTCTCGATAAATCCACTATCAAAAGAGTCAGGCTTATTAAACGAGCCGATGGCTTTTATTGTCAATTTGTCTTAGACATTGAAAGAGTAGAACCCTTTGACTATACAGGAAAAGAAGTAGGGATTGATTTAGGTTTAAACCATTTATTAACCGACTCTAATGGGGATAAAATTGATAACCCACGGTTTCTTCGTAAGTCGGAAAAAAGACTAAAAAAGGCTCAACGTAAACTCTCAAAGAAGAA
>NZ_JAPZRB010000350.1:0-13911 GCF_027531105.1 Microcystis sp. LE18-22.4A | reverse complement strand
ACCGAGATATTAACGCCAGTAAAAATATTTTGGCCGCAGGGCTTGCGGTGTCAGTCTGTAGAGCGACCATAAGACCAGAACAGAGTAAATCTGTTAAGGCAGGTGCGAAAAATCCTTCGGGAAAGAAGCAGAAACCCAAATCGTGAGGTTTGGGAATCGCCGTCCGTTTTACGGCGGCGAGGATGTCAACAATGTCACCTCGATCGCCTAAACTAAATAGATAGTCAATTTTCGCTTTTGCCACGTGGAACTATCCCACTCTCTCCTATTTTCGATCGGTTTAGTCGCCTGTTACCTAGCTGTTCTGATTCTGATCGCTGAAAAATTAAAAAGTCTTTTCAGTACCGATGGCGAAATTACCCGCAAAGTTGTCCACATTGGCACGGGAAACGTCATCCTTTTTGCCTGGTGGTTAAATATCCCCGCTTGGGTGGGAATAAGTGCGGCCATCCTAGCGGCAATTATTGCTATCCTATCCTATTTTTTCCCCATTTTACCCAGTCTTAATAGTGTCGGTCGCCGCAGTTGGGGAACTTTTTTTTATGCTGTTAGTATCGGTGTTCTCGTGGCTTATTTTTGGCCAATTTCTCACCCCGAATATGCGGCAATGGGTATTTTAATTATGGCTTTGGGAGACGGATTAGCGGCCCTAGTCGGACAAAATTTCGGTCAACATCCCTACAAAATTTTCGGCAGTGGCAAAAGTCTGGAAGGTTCCCTGACTATGTTAGTAATCAGTTTTCTAGTCAGCTTGATTATTTTATCTTTTGTTAATGGCATTAATCCGCCAATTATTTTAGTATCTTTATTGACAGCGATCGGAGCTACTATTCTAGAAACTTTCTCGAAACTGGGTATAGATAATCTCACTGTACCCGTTGGTAGCGCCGCCATTGCCTATTTTCTTACTCAAATTTTCATCTCAAGCTAGGCTATCCCAGCTTATTCACAAGGGCCGAATCTAAAACCTCATTGGTTAAGCTAAGTAGGGAGGCACAATTATTTGTTAGGATGGGTTAGTGGTAGCGTAACATGAGCGGGTGTTGGGTTTCATGCTTCAACCCAACCTACGTTCTATGTTAGCAATCAGCTTTTTAGTCAGCTGTACCGATAACTGATAACTGATAACTGATAACTGATAACTGATATGACCTTTACTATCACTCAAAACCAAAATCAATATCTTACCTATTGTCTCAAGGATGAAGAAGCTGACGCTTATCTGGAAGTGGTTCCCGCTAGAGGAGGAATCATCACCCGTTGGCAAATTTGCGGAGAAGATATTTTATATCTGGACAGAGAAAGATTTAAAGATCCTAACCTCAGCGTCCGGGGAGGAGTCCCGATTTTATTCCCTATCTGCGGCAACTTACCCGATAATACCTATCAACACCAAGGACGAAACTATACCCTGAAACAACACGGATTTGCTCGTGATTTACCCTGGCAAGTGAGCAAACAAAGCACCGAAACCGCCGCTAGTTTAACCCTAGAATTAAACAGTAATCCGGTCACTCGTCAAGTCTATCCCTTTGATTTTCAATTAATCTTTACCTATCAACTGCAAGGAAACAGCCTCAAAATTCACCAAAAAGTTATTAATCTTTCCCCCGAAAAAATGCCCTTTTCCATCGGCTTCCATCCCTATTTTCAAGTCACCGATAAAACCCGATTATCCTTTGATATTCCCTCCTCCCAATACCTCGACCAACGCACGAAAACCTTCCATTCCTACTCCGGCAACTTTGACTTTAATCTCGAAGAAATTGATGCCGCTTTTCCGCAAATTACTCGCCATCAAAGTAGTTTTAGTGATTCCTATCATCAACGTCAAATTGTCCTCGGTTACGACGATCTCTATACAACTCTAGTTTTTTGGACTCTGAAAGATAAAAATTATATCTGTCTCGAACCCTGGAGCGCCCCCCGCAACGCCCTCAACACAGGCGAACATTTGACCTACTTAGAACCCCAGAGTAGCCGCGAGGCGATCGTGGAAATGCGAGTCAATCAAATTTAAATTTCCCCTTGACTTAGCCCCGATAAGATGTTATATTGATGAATCGTGTGCAGAACACGAAACGGGTCGCTAGCTCAGCGGTAGAGCACTCGGCTTTTAACCGATTGGTCTTGGGTTCGAATCCCAGGCGACCCATAAAAACTTACTGATACACAAAGATTGACTTGTCTTCCCCCGTCTATGGATTAGCCTTGCATACCAGCAGTCCCCAACTAGGACTGGCCCTCTCTAATTTCAGGGATGATAGTCGTCAACAAACTTGGGACTTAGACAGGGATTTATCGAACCTATTCCACCCCTATCTAAAACAGTTCCTAGCCCCGCAAAAATGGGCA
Source organism: Microcystis sp. LE18-22.4A (assembly GCF_027531105.1). Lineage (NCBI taxonomy): Bacteria > Bacillati > Cyanobacteriota > Cyanophyceae > Chroococcales > Microcystaceae > Microcystis > Microcystis sp. LE18-22.4A. The sequence continues at coordinate 11,556 of NZ_JAPZRB010000350.1, read as the reverse complement.
GATTTAGCCTTTCTAGCCACCGCTAAGGGGCCGGGTAGCTTTACCAGTACCCGCATCGGTATAGTCACCGGTAGAACCCTAGCACAACAATTACAGCTACCGATTTTTACCGTCTCCAGTTTAGCGGCCTTTGCTTGGTTACAACGGGATTTTTACCCCCTCGATACCTATCTAGCCCTAGAAATGCCCGCAACTAGGGGACAATTGTATGTGGGCATCTATCGGGGTAATCGGGTTTATTTAGCTGATAGCCTGATGACTCCGGAACAATGGCAGCGGACTTTAGAAAACTTAACTATTTCCTATCAAAGATTAGCCACACCCAGTTGTTTAGGCATAAATGCCCCCGATATCCTCGATTTAGCCTATTTGGATTGGCAAATGGGAAAACGCCCCCATTGGTCGGAGGCGCTACCATTTTACGGGATGTGATTAATGGATTTCTTGCAAAAATCAAAAATCTGACCTTAGGTGAGGAGTAAGGAGCCAGTAGTCAGGATTCAGGAGAATTAAGAATGAGCATTAATCAATTAAATGCTCTAATTAGGGTTTGCTGAATAAATCTAAAAACCTTGTTGGGTAAAACTTTTAGACTTTTTGGCAATCAAAAAGTACCAGATATGGGAGTGATCGGGGGAAAAATCCCTGGACTTTTTCCCTGAAAATTAGGTAATTGACCCCCTCAAAATCGGTAAAACCCTACACCCCACACCCTACACCCTACACCCTGCCACCACCGAAAAACTTTTTCAGCAGACCCTAATTAGGAATTCCCTCTTTTTTTCAAACTATAGCCAGCTAGTCCGAGGGTTACTAATCCTAAAACTGCGCTAGGTTCTGGGACAGGTTTCACGGAATAAATCGCCACATTACGACTCACTTCATTGGCAACAATTAACAGGGGAGTACCATTAGGACTATCGGCAGCGGGAATAAACAATAATCCTTCGGGAGAGATATCCCCTAATTGCCAATCGTTGATATAATTAGTGAACAAAGGATTACTAGGGTTGGTGATATCATAAACCATGAAACCGCCAGCCCTTTCTATTCCCACAAAACTATAGAGACGATTACCCACAGTTCCTACTGCTAAACCTTCCGGTTCCGGCCCGCGGTTATCGCTACGACTATCGAAGCTGCTAGGAGTACCATCGGAATTAAAAATACTAGCAGTTAGGGGAGTTGCCGAAAAACCCGCCAAAATTTGTTCAAAATCATCGCCACTATCGAAGACTTGGGACAGTCCATTAGTGACATTCCAAATCGAAAAAGAACGACCACCATAGGCAAAAAGTTGGCTATATTGACCTTGGGCGTTAAGCCCGTCAATGCTAGAAACATCCAAACGGCCGAGATTTTGGGTTAATTTCAAGTTGGCCGCATTAGGGAAAGCATTGGGGTCTAAAGTTAGAGTAGAAACTCGTCGGGCCTCATTTCTAGTATCCCCTTCATTGGCAGTAATTAAATAGGTTTGTCCGGCGATGGTAACGGTGGCAATCGTATCCGGTTGATATAAGCCAAAAACCGGCCAATTATTAATATTTACCCCTCCATCTTGATCGCTAGGATCCAAACCATTACCCGGTGCGTTAAAATTTTTGGCTCCTAGGGGTACAATACTGGTGACTTGAGCGTTAGCAACATCGACTACGGCAATAGCATTATTTTCCTGTAGAGACACCCATGCAGAGGTTCCATCGTCGGAAACGGTGATGTATTCTGGTTCCACATCTTGGGAAACCGTTTGACCGGGAAAAATACGGACTCCCTGACTTCTTAAAGTATTCTCTTGACCATTAAAACTATCAAAAGTAGCGGTGTTGACGGTGGGATTGAGAATACCAGAGCTAAGGTTAAGGTTAATGATACTAACGGAACCATCGGGATCGATCGCCCCTCTTGCTTCCCCTTCGTTAGCGACCAAAACCCGATTACCGTCAGGAGCAAAGGTTAACATATCTGGTAAAGCGCCCACAGTCACCTGACTCTGAAAGACACCATTGGTATTGAAAAATACTACACTGCCGTTATTGGTAATGGGATTAGCTTCCATGGCCAGGGCCACGATACCATTTTTGATGGCAACGCTGTTAACCCCTGCACCGTAGGAGCTAAGATCGATCGAGGGTAAGGGAATTGGACTAGCGGGATTACTGATATCGGCAATATCTAGACGATTATTGGGACCGGTCAGGAATAATTTTCGACTAGCGGGGTCATAAGCGGGAATTTCTGACCCGAAGTTATTAGCAGCAATTGTACTATTGCCAAGACTGCTCAATCGGGTGATATTTAAAGCTGAGGCCGATTCGGTAACAATGTTGATACTGCCAGCAATTGACAGCAAGGTTAATAAAAATTTGCCATGGTGACGATAGATAGCATGAATCATATTTTTAGCTGAAAAACTGCAAAAAAAGGCTAAACAATCGCATTTTTTCAGACCCAAGTTAAAGGAAGATTAAACAAGAGGGAAATTAAGGATATCTTCAAAATTTGGCCAAGGACAGTAAAAGCGATCTAGGAAAAGAGGTTCCTCGATCGATTTTTAGTTGAACGGCTCATTTACCGGAGTGATAACATGGTTTAGTATAAGCTCGATCAATATGGAATCAAGACTCGTGTTATCTACTTTCCTAGCCGATTTCAAGATCATTTTTGAACGTGACCCCGCTGCCCGCAACTGGTTAGAGGTACTGTTTTGTTATCCCGGATTACAGGCTTTACTGTGCCATCGCTTCGCCCATTGGCTATATCAGATCGGGATTCCCTTTATTCCCCGTTTAATTTCCCATCTTGCCCGTTTTCTGACTGGTATCGAAATTCACCCCGGCGCCCAAATAGGTCAGGGTGTTTTTATCGACCATGGCATGGGAGTTGTCATCGGAGAAACGGCCATTATCGGTGATTATGCCCTCATCTATCAGGGAGTTACTTTAGGAGGGACGGGGAAAGAAAGCGGTAAACGTCACCCGACTCTAGGGGAAAATGTGGTCGTCGGCGCTGGGGCCAAGGTTTTAGGTAATATTTATCTGGGTAATAACGTTCGCGTCGGTGCTGGTTCTGTGGTCCTGCGCGATATTCCCGCCGATTGTACCGTTGTTGGTGTACCCGGTCGTTTAATCTATCGCGCTGGGACGCGGGTGGAACCCCTCGAACACGGTGATTTACCCGACTCGGAAGCGGTGGCTATTCGCGCTTTGGTGGACCGCATTGAACAACTGGAAAAACAAGTGTACGAATTGCGGCTAGAACGGTCAAAAGAACCAGATTATCGGATTAATTGCCCAGTTTTAGCCCATTTAGAAGAAGAAGCGAGTCATGGCTGTTGCCCTGCGGCCGATCGAGATATGCGCGAGTTTCTCGAACGGGCGGTTTAACTCCGATAATCTTCTGATATGATAGAAGACTGGTTTTCTAAGTAAGTGGTTTTAATTAAATAGAAGATAGATTTTGCCTGCGATCCCCCCTTAATAAGGGGGTATCTGACAATTTTTAACACCTACCTACTTAGTAGCTAAAACCCATTTGTCAAAGCTATGATTGTTAAGGACTACTTGGCACCGTCCGATGGCTCAAACTGACTCGATCCGTATCCGTGGCGCCCGACAACACAATCTCAAAAATGTTGATCTCGAATTACCCCGCAATCAGTTGATTGTTTTTACGGGAGTTTCGGGATCGGGCAAATCTTCCCTCGCTTTCGACACCATTTTTGCCGAGGGACAGCGCCGCTATGTGGAGTCCCTCAGCGCCTACGCACGCCAATTTTTGGGACAATTAGATAAACCCGATGTGGATGCGATCGAGGGTTTAAGTCCGGCTATTTCCATTGACCAAAAATCCACTTCCCACAATCCCCGTTCTAGTGTGGGAACTGTAACGGAAATTTACGATTACTTGCGTTTATTGTTCGGTCGTGCCGGTGAACCCCATTGTCCCCATTGCGATCGCAATATTGCCCCCCAAACCATCGATCAAATGTGCGATCGAGTGATGGAATTAGCCGAGAAAACCCGTTTTCAAATCTTAGCCCCGGTAATTCGCGGCAAAAAAGGCACTCATAAGCAATTAATCTCTAGTTTGGCCTCCCAAGGCTTTGCCCGGGTGCGGATTGACGGCAAGGTAGTAGAATTATCCGAGGGCATCGAGTTAGATAAAAAACATCTTCATGATCTTGAAATTGTTATTGATCGCCTGATCAAAAAAGAGGGTTTACAGGAAAGATTAGTAGATTCTTTAACCACTTGTTTAAAGCATTCCGATGGTGTAGCGATTGTGGAAATTCTCGATGAGAATAACGAAGATAATCCCGAAGTTACCAAAGAAATTGTCTTTTCCGAGAAATTTGCCTGTCCCGAACACGGGGCAGTTATGGAGGAATTATCCCCCCGTTTATTCTCTTTTAATTCTCCCTATGGTGCTTGTCCCAACTGTCACGGATTGGGCAGTTTACGGAAATTTTCGGCAGATTTAGTCATTCCAGACCCAAAACAACCGGTATATTCTGCTATTGCCCCCTGGTCAGATAAGGATAACTCCTACTATCTTTCTCTCCTCTACGGTTTAGGGCAAGCTTTAGGTTTTGAAATTCAAACCCCTTGGCAGAAACTAACAAAAACCCAGCAAGATATCATTCTCTATGGGAGTAAAGAACCGATCTATTTTGAAGATGATTACCGTTATGATACTGGTCGCGGTTACTATCGAGAATTTGCGGGAGTTATCAATATCTTAGATAGAAATTATCAAGAAACCACCTCGGAAGTTATTAAACAAAGACTAGAGAAATATATTGTTAACCAAACCTGCGAAGTTTGTCACGGAAAAAGATTAAAACCGGAAGCTTTATCGGTACGTTTAGGACAATATACGATCACGGATTTTACCGGAGTTCCGATTCGGGATTGTTTGCAGAGAATTAATGATTGTCATTTAACCCCAAGACAAGCATTAATTGGGGAATTAGCCCTCAAAGAAATCAAAGCGAGACTACAATTTTTAATCGATGTGGGATTAGATTATCTTACCCTCGATCGACCGGCGATGACTTTATCCGGGGGAGAATCCCAACGAATTCGATTAGCCACTCAAATCGGTTCGGGATTAACAGGAGTATTATACGTTCTCGATGAACCTAGCATCGGATTACACCAAAGAGATAATAGTAAACTGTTAGAAACCCTGCAAAGATTGCGAGATTTAGGTAATACTTTAATTGTCGTCGAACACGATGAAGAAACGATTCGGGCAGCCGATTATGTGGTCGATATCGGTCCGAAAGCGGGGATTCATGGCGGAGAAATCATCTGTCAAGGCAGTTTTAAAACCCTTTTAAAGTCCAAAAAATCGATAACAGGGGCCTACTTATCGGGCCGCAAAGTTATTGAAACTCCTCCCCAAAGAAGGGAAGGGAATGGTAATGCTTTAGTCTTAAAAAATTGCCATCAAAATAACCTAAGAAATATCGATGTAACGATTCCTTTAGGAAAATTAGTCTCGATTACGGGGGTATCTGGTTCGGGCAAATCTACCCTAATTAATGAGTTATTATATCCAGCTTTACAACATCATTTAACCCGTTTAACTCCCTTCCCCAAAGAGTTAGAGAAAGTGGAAGGATTGGACGCGGTTGATAAAGTAATTGTCATCGACCAATCACCGATAGGACGCACTCCTCGGTCAAATCCTGCCACCTATACGGGGGTTTTTGACATTATTCGCGAGATTTTCACCGAAACCATCGAAGCAAAAGCTAGAGGTTACAAAGCGGGGCAGTTTTCTTTTAATGTTAAGGGAGGACGCTGTGAAGCTTGCCTAGGCCAAGGAGTAAACGTCATCGAGATGAATTTTCTCCCCGATGTCTATGTGCAGTGTGATGTGTGTAAAGGGGCGCGTTATAATCGGGAAACCCTACAGGTTAAGTATAAAGGTTATTCGATCGCCGATGTCTTAGATATGACGATCGAGGAAGCATTAAAGGTCTTTGAAAATGTCCCCCGGGCCACCACCAGATTACAAACTCTCGTGGATGTGGGTTTAGGATACTGTAAACTCGGTCAAAGCGCCCCCACTTTATCCGGTGGGGAAGCGCAAAGGGTGAAATTAGCGGCCGAATTATCCCGACGGGCCACGGGAAAAACCCTATATTTGATCGATGAACCGACTACGGGGTTATCTTTTTATGATGTGCATCATCTCTTAGATGTGTTACAAAGATTGGTCGATAAAGGTAATTCGATTATCGTCATCGAACATAATCTCGACGTGATTCGCTGTAGCGATTGGATTATTGATTTGGGACCGGAAGGAGGGGACAAGGGAGGAGAATTAATCGCGGTGGGAACACCGGAAACCGTGGCCAAATGTGAACAATCCTACACTGGTCATTATCTTGCCCAAGCATTACTTCAATATCCGCCAAAAAAGCGGGATAATGTTAGGGAAGAACACAGAGATAATAAAGCCAATGATCAAGATTAGTATTTAACTCTTGTTCGCTTTTAATTTCCTGACCGGTTTTCCAAGAATAAATTTTAATATCTTGAAAGTAAGACCTTAACTGTCTTAATTGTTCTTTGGGGGTGGCGTAATAATTTCGCAGACGAAAATTATGGGGTTCATCCCGAATAATTGCATAGTCAGCAGTCAATAACTGTTCGTAGCTAAGAGAGGGATTACAGACCCGCAAAATCGCCCAGATGACTAAATTGACATAGCTACTAAAAGGATTCAAACTAATCTTTTTTTTCCAATCGAATTCTGGGATAATTCCCTGAAGATTATGACTAGAAAAGCAAAAATAACCGCCAGTTTTACCGATGCGGCTAATTTCCTCTAAAACTAGAAAACGGTCAGCAGGGGAAATATAATCAATGCCATTAAAACTAAAGAGAATAAAATCAAAATAATTATCGGCAAATTGTTCTAGATTTCTAGCATCGGCCACTTGCCAGACTAAATGGGGGAATTTTTGACGACAAGCGGCGATCATTTCCGCAGAATAATCAACACCGATATATTCTCCCACGAGAGGGGCAAAATACTTCGTAGTCCGTCCCGCACCTACCCCTAAATCAAGCATTTTCATCGTCGATAAACGCTCTTGCAGCAGAGTTAAAATTGTACTTTCTGCCGGCTGTAGCGCGGTTAATTGGGCATAATAACCGACAATAGTAGGGTCTCTATAGGTTTGCTGATTTTTGTCCTTAATCATTCTTGATCGCTCTTTCCTACTACCATCTTTAAGAAATATTTAGACTATCATAAGATGCGCTTAAATTATCCAATTGGCATCAATGGAGATTTTTAGTTCTTTTGTCTTATCTACAAGCATAGCATTTTCCAAAAGTGATAAAAGAAATGTAAAGTTATTTTATAGTAGTTGTCTTTGGTGTCTGTCTGTGTTACAATTACCACAACCAGTCATTATTAACACTTAGCTGTAGATAAATCATCTTTTTTGAATTGAAATAACGGACTAACCATGAAACTAATGAAAATTCAAAAAATTTTAAAAGGATCAATGTCGTAGACATTGATCCTTTTAGAAATCCCTTTAGCAACGACTCCTCTGCTCTTGTTCGGTAACAATGCTAAAGCTGAACCAATTAACGAGATTATTTTGGCTCAATCAAAACGGTGCTTGGAGCCGGGAGAAAGAAAACAAATTACTTATCAAATTGAGGGGATCGAACGGGAAATAAAACAGCTAGAATATAGAATAAAAGAACTGGAGAAGAAATTCTCGGAATGGCAGGAGGAGAGGAGGAGATTATATCCATTGTTTGTGCGTTATACAGTTGTATATCCTCGCGAAAACGGGGGAAGACGACATCCTAAAGACCAGGAAATAAAACGTGAATATGACTATGCTGGACAACAGCTGATTTCAATCAATAAAAAGATGGACGAAATAAGTGCAAAAATATCGAAACTACAAAATACCATCTCATCCCTGCAACGATATCTGAACTTGCCTGACTGTGTCAACCTTTGTCGTCTTCATCCCTTTCTATGCAGCAATGATCCTGCATTGGATAATTTCCGTGGGGCGCCTGCGCGGTGATTTTTCCCGTGTCACTATCAAAATTAGGAGAAAGTGGCTTAATATATATTAGGGAGCTTATTTCCTATTAAAAACCGCCAACAACCCAATGAAAACTTTAAATCAGAATCCCTGGCAAGTAGAGGGAGGAGAAACCCTGCCCCTACTTTACGAAATTGATCAACATCTTTGGTTAGAGGAAACAATAAAACTCCTCAAGGAAAATCGCTTAGATGAATTAGATGCAATCCATTTAATTGAGGAATTAGAAAGCTTGAGTAAAAGAGATAAAAACCGAGTCAGTAGCTTACTTGAACAAGTGATCAGGCATTTATTACTTTTACAATATTGGACAACAGAAGCAGAAATAAATCGGAATCATTGGCGAGCGGAAATTATCAGTTTTCGCACGCAATTAAGAAAATGTTTAACGACGAATTTACAGAATTATTTGGCTGAGGAATTACCGATAATCTATCAGGATGCTTTCGATTATGTTCAACAAAAAACTGGTTTTTCTGGCGATTTTCCCTCAGAATGTCCTTACAGTTTAGAGCAATTATTAGATAAAAATTGGTTTCACTGTGAAGATTAGACATTAAACATGATAAAATAATCAAAGAAAACCGTTCTAAAACCACGGGGTTTTTAACCCAAATTTGCGATAATAAGATGCGATTAAATTATCCACTGGGCATCAATGCAGATTTTTAGTTCTTTTGTCCCATCTACAAGGATAGCATTTTCCAAAAGTGATAAAAGAGGTGTAAAGTTATTTTATAGTAGTTGTCTTTGATAGCCTGGAAATTGTCCTGACGACTTCCCAAATTGCTCCTCACCTGACCCACTGTCCCAACCTCCAGTTGGCGAAATTTGATTATATCCTGCTCAACCAGCGCCATCCCGGTTGAGCGAGTTCGCCGTCGCTTGTCAGCCATCTGATCGGACGCTTGCAGCGATCGCCTAGTTTTAAATTGAGTTACGCGCAAGATCAGGTATTTTTATTTGAGCAACGCTAAGAGAGAAAAAGCAGCGGGGATCACATATCTGTATCAAGTGCTACAATAATCTAAGATTCTATCAAAAGTTAGATTATCAAACGCCGACTCAGGACTATCAAGGTCGGAAAACCTCGTTCGATAGTCTGAGCAGAGGTAAGACAATCGGTTAGAACTTATCGACTATCTGAGACTGTCCAATCGTTGGGCTCAACTTCGGGTATGAGTGAGGATATCGATCCGCAATTGTCAGGGTAACACCAAATCCCCCCGATCCAGTGCAGTTGACAAGCCTTCTGGTTCGTAGTGACCACTTCAGTGGTCCCTGATGATAACTGGGTTTTGCTAACTGGATTTAGGATAAACCTGCCTTAGTGGGGTTTTGTCGTTACTTGTCTAACAATTGTTGCTATTTCACTAACTACCTTATTTTTTATGGTTAAAAATTATGGCAAGCAAATCTTATTCGATGGTGCAAAATTCCCCAAGCGGAACAACCGGAACGGGACTAGATCAAACGGTTGAAAGAATTGGCAGAGATCCGGGACTTGCTGGTGCTAATCTCGGCACAAATATTACGGGTGGAATGACGGCGGCTAACGGATTAAATCAGTTAATCTTAGAAGCCAAACAAGCCACTGGAGTTGCTAGTAACGGCATTTTTACTGTCAGTGACGTAACCGCGATTAATGCCTGGATTCGTGCCAACCGTTTAGCAGAATTTACTGCTCTCCACGGCGATGATGACGGCACAACAGAAACAGGGTTTCATTTAGTCCAAAATGACGGAGCGACTCAACAGTATCGCAATCAGAATTTAGTTGATACGGTTTTTGATGGCATTTATCACATTGGTTTCCCAATTGAAAATGGCACTTTTCTCAATGAAGATGGTAACGCCAATGCCACTGTCACCCAAGTAGCGGATTGGCTAACCCAATTTTATACAGATCGGGCCACAACTAATACCGGACTTGATCAGATTACAGAATTAATTATTGCCGATCAGGGTTTAGCGCAAAATATACCTTGGCAAGAAATTGCTGGCGGTGCTGATGCGGCCAATGGACTGAATGATTTATTAAAAACAGCGATTACCACCTACAATCTCGCCGCCGATGGTTCAATTTCCGAAAGCGATATTGCACAAATTAACAATTGGATTCGCTCTGATGCCACCCGTTATAATACTTTTATTGTTCTGCATGGGGATGATGACGGCACAACAGAAACTGGCTTCCATTTAGTTCAAAATGACGGCGCTCAGACTACATATTTTGCGAAAAACCTAGTTAATACCGTTGCCGACGGAATCTATCATATTGGTTTTGAGATCCAAAATGGGCGGTTTCTCAACGAAGATGGTGCAGCTAATGCCACAGTCAAAGACGTAGCAGATTGGGTAACATATTTTTACGTTGATCAGTCCACCACTGGCACAGGATTAGACAAAATTGTCGATACCATCAAAATCGATACCGGCTTAGCCAAGTGGACAAATGCGGGGGATATTAACGCCGGAGCTGCCGCCGCCGACGGACTTAACCATCTATTAGTCGATGGCATTACCGCTACAGGTGTCGCTGCTGATGGCTGGATTACCAGCGATGATATTCGCACCCTCAATCAGTGGGTTCGCACTAATCACTATGACGAATTTATCCTCCTCCACGGTGATGATGAGGGAAATGAGGAAACAGGCTACCACCTGGTACAAAATGACGGAGCGACAACCCAATACTTCGGTAAAAATTTAGTCAATACCGTAGCCGATGGACTCTATCATATTGGCTTTAACATCGAAGACAATCGTCTCGTCAACGAAGATGGTGATGCAAATGCTCGCCTTAACGATGTTGCCAGTTGGCTCAACTATTTCTATCTTCAGAAAACCATTATTTACGGTGATAACTCTAGCGACACGATTACAGGTACGAATCTTGCCGAACACCTGATGGGTTACGGGGGAAACGATATTCTCAATGGTGGCGGCGGCGATGACCTAATCGATGGAGATTGGGGGTCTGACACTTTATCGGGTGGGGTTGGTAATGACTTCCTCTATGGCGGCGCAGACAATGACCAATTGGATGGAGGCGAAGGGTCAGACACTTATTATGTCTCCGGTAATCTAGCCGGAGGCTGGTCAAGTTTCCAAGGCTACGACATCTACACCGATACCGGCACCTCCGGGGTGGATAAAATTGTGGCTTTGGGTACAGGAGACGTGGACCTGGGGATTCTTTCCTTTACCGCCAATAGTGGCATTGAAACCATCGACGGTACAGGAGTAGCAGGAAAAGTCACCATCGTCGGTGATTGGAGTGACAATACCCTCGACTTTTCTAATACGGCTTTTGTCGGTGGCAATATCCAAATCCATGGCTATTGGGGGAATGATACTATCACCGGTAGCAATGGTAATGATGTCATTATTGGTGGCGGTAGTGAGGACAAACTTAACGGTGGTAACGGTTCCGACCAATACGTTTATACCGGCTATCAAAG
>NZ_JAPZRB010000376.1:0-2741 GCF_027531105.1 Microcystis sp. LE18-22.4A | reverse complement strand
TGAAATGGGGCGAAAGTCTGTGGACTCTGTGTAAGACAGTACATGGTTTTTTAACTGTGGTATGCGACGGTGGTGGAAGCAGAAACTTAAATCGTGAGGTTTAGGAATCGCCGCACTTTTAGGGCGGCGAGGATGTCAATGAGGTTCGCTCGTCCTCTATTTTGATCGCCGACTCGTGCAGTCATGTCTTTTTTTCTCTTAGCTGTTGAACCACCTGCCCTGATTAATACTGTAGCTGAACCCGAAACAGAGGAGCGCCAAGTTTCTGAAAATAGTCCCACGTCTGTAGTTCCCCTCCCTGTCACCCCAGCACCTCTAGAGGCAAAAAAGCCTTCAGAAGAGAGCGTTTCTATTCCCCTCACCGTCACTCCACCCCCGGAAACCGTCGAGGTAAAACCCTTGGTTCCCGATGAGGGTATTCCCTTAAAACCATTACCTAGCAGTGCGGGTGATGCGGCAGCTTTAGGAAAACCCCTTTCTGTCCAGAATTCTCCACCCCCCGCGGCCGTTGGTGTCACCATTCATCCCGAAACCGAGATAGTTTCAGGATTAAATCAAAAAGCTCTTAACCAGAAAAATGGCTCAACTCGGCTATTAGTGCGGAAAAAAGGCGAAAAAACCAGCCAAGAATACTTGATTTCCCTCAATAACGGCCTAGCTCAGGCCGCTAATCCAGAAGGGGAAAGACCCATGGAATTGGTGGCCGATGAGCAGGAATTTGACCAAAATCGGCAGATTATCACCGCTAGAGGTAATGTCACCCTGCGTTTTGCCCAAAGTGTACTAACGGCCGATCGCTTACAGATTAATCTTCCCGAAAAGTTAGCGGTAGCGGAGGGCCAGGTGATCCTAACCCGGGGAGATCAAATCCTGCGCGGCGATCGCTTTGAATATTATTTCGTCCAGGATAGCGGTGTGGTATTTAATGCTAATGGGGAGATTTTTCAACCCAGCACCGCTAGGGATTTAGGGCAAACGCTGCCCACGGATGTGGGGGCCGGTAGTTCTTTTGCAACCCTAACCGATCGTTTGGCATTAAATCAACCCTTGCAGAGAATTACCACGGGAGAGGGTTTTCAATTTGTCGTCGGGGGACAGGATCCCAGTCGGCGCGATCGACAGAATATTAGTAGTCCATCGGGGGGAACGATTAATCGTGTCCGTTTTCAGGCCGAACGCTTGAATTTTGATGGTAAGGTGTGGAATGCCACTAATGTGCGTCTGACTAATGACCCTTTTTCCCCTCCTGAGTTGGAAGTTCGGGCTAATTCCGCCACTTTTCGCAGTAGCGGCCCCTTTACCGATGAGTTGCGGATGAGTAATTCCCAGTTGGTTTTCGATCAACGGGTAGTGGCACCCACTTTTATTAATAGTCTCACTTTCGATCGCCGTCGTCGTCGTCCTTTTTTAATTGCTCCGGGCTATGATGGGGAGGATCGGGGCGGATTTTTCGTAGAAAGTCCCCTAACTTTAGTGGAGACACCGAAGACTATTTTTGAGTTGACACCGCAATATTTAATTCAAAAAGTCCTTAATCCCGATGCTTTTCCCTCAGCTAACCCTGGAGGTGGGGAAGTTTCGGCCCTTAGTCCGAAAGCTTTTGGTTTATTGGGCAATTTTGCCACTAATTTTGGCGAGCGCTCGTTTTTGCAAGCGACAGCTTCTTTTTCTAATTTAGATTTGGAACAGATCGAAAATAGTGTTCGTTCTAAAATTCGCTTTCAACAGACGATCGGACAGTTGCAGGATCCCTATCTGCTCAATGTGGAGTACAATTATCGCGAGCGTCTCTTTAACGGTTCTTTAGGGTTTCAGACGGTTAATAGCAGTTTTGGTGCAATTTTGACCTCACCTGTGATTGTCGTCCCGAATACGGATATTAGACTCAGTTATCAAGCTTCTGTTCAGAATGTTAACGCACCCACCGATCGCAGTAATCTCTTAGCGGCCAATGCAACGGATAATGTTACTAATTTAAGCCGTTTTCAGGGCGCTGTCTCCCTCAATCGCAGTTTTTTACTCTGGTCTGCCCTTACTTTACCACCGACTCCCGACCAAGGTTTAAGATTTTCTCCCGTTCCCGTTCAACCCTATATTGCTCTTGTCACCGGTGTCACTGGTGTCACCAGTTATTACACCAATGGAGAGACGCAAAATTCCGTCACGGGAACCGTGGGATTATTAGGACAGTTTGGGCGTTTTTCCGGCAATTTTCTCGACTATACTGGGTTTAATATCAGTTTTAGTCAGGGTTTAGTCAACGGACAATCACCCTTTTTCTTCGATCGCTTTGTTGATCAACAAACAATCTCATATAGTATAACTCAACAGGTATATGGTCCGATTCGCGTGGGTTTCCAGAGTATTTATAGTATCGATCAAGCTAAGGAAATCAGTACAGAATATTTTCTCGAATGGAGTCGTCGCACCTATAGTTTAATTTTGCGCTATAACCCCGTGCTGCAGTTGGGAATACTCAACATCCGTGTCTCGGATTTCAACTGGACAGGCAACCCCGGCTATTTTGAGGGTAGCGATATCCGTCCGGTGGTGGATGGAGTAACCCGTTAAGACTAGAAGGGAGAGGGAATTATGAATTATGGCTCTTCGTTACTCTTTATGCTAAATCAACATACAAGATGCCAAGACAACATACTTCTAACCCAAAAATTCCGAAAGTTTCTCAAGCCATAGGCTCTCCGTTTTATTAGTTTAAGTTTATTGTTGATTCCCTCGACCAT
>NZ_JAPZRB010000359.1:0-5390 GCF_027531105.1 Microcystis sp. LE18-22.4A | reverse complement strand
AGGTGGTCAACTACCTAATTTTCAGGGAAAAAGTCCAGGAATTTTCCCCCCGATCCCCGCAATGGCTGGCACTTTTTGAGGGGAAAAAAGTCCAAAAGTCTTATCCAACAAGGTTTTTAGATTTATTCAGCAGACCCTAATTATTTTAAGAGTCACTGATAATTGCTGATTGTCGGTATTTCTGCAAATGTGAGATGCACCCCGTTTAACCACACATCACATCCTTTGCTCAATTTCGGGAAAAACTGGCAAAATTTTGTCACTATGATTTGTTTACCGATTGGCAGCAAAGACAAGGAGAAAATGGCAGAAAAGTAGTCAGCTTATCGACAAAAGTGAATATAAGACCTTGCTAAAGTTCCTCACCACCAAACTAAATTTGATTGTCAAGTTGATATCAACCCCTTAGAAACCCTGACTTACCCGACTGGGATCACCTAAAAAGGCCCTTTCAGGAATCGATCCTTTAGTAGCTTCCGGGAGAATTTGCCAGTGTTGATCTAAAGCTTGTAACACCCGATCCTGCTGATTTCTGAATCCCTCGATATTGCCACTACCGGCATTCATAATCACAAACCAAACTTTACCCCTTTCTTGGGTGGGAATTTCTCCGGCTAAAGCGCTAACTTGGGCCAAAGTTCCAGTTTTAATCACCACTCCTTTGGGAATGGCGCGCCACTGCATAGTTCCTTTGGTATCGCGTCCCCCCACCGGAAATAAATCGGCGACTTGTATCAGTTGATTGGCTAACTTGCGATCCAAGGCCTTGAGAATCTCAATAACTGCCCGGGGAGACAAGCGATTTTCTACACCCAATCCCGAACCATTAATTAATTGAATTTCCTCCTCTCCTACCCCGGTAATTTTAGTATTAATTGCGTCCACTGCCGCGGGGCCGCCGAGCAACTCCGCTAACATTTCTGACATGACGTTATTACTATAAATATTCATCTGACGCAACAGTTCCGTTAAAGTCAAGGACTGATGACCCAACAATAATCGGGCATTTTCGGGGCGAATTTGACTGGCTCGAACCATGCCCAAAATCTTCACCTGTGGGGCTTGTGTGCCGCTAGGAAGGCTCTGAAAAGCTTTTTGGGTTTCTTTTGACCATTTCGATTGATCAAGCCCAATTTTCAGCAATTCTCCCGCTTTGAGGGGATCGGTTTGAAAATTCATGGCGAATTTACCCGTAACGATCAGATCGCCTTTGACCTGACGGATGCCTAATTGATCGAGGCCATTGCCCACTGCGATCGCTTCTTCCCAGACAAACAGAGGATCCCCTTGCCCTTCAATAATTAAATCTCCCTCTAACACCCCGTTTTTTACCTCTCCCGTGCTGTAAAAACGAGTAGCAAAACGATGATCGAGAGGCCAGGTTTCCACGGCGGCGAGAGTAGTGGCGATTTTAGTTAAAGAAGCCCCCGAAGCGGGCAGATTACCCTGATGATCAGCTAAATCAGCCCATTCCGTCTCAATTAAGACCCGTTGTTGACTAGAGTTTAAACCTTTTTTAGTCAAGTCTTGCAGATAATCGGCCACGATCGCCGCCACCCGGGGATCGGGAGCGGTGGGAAGGTCAAAAATAGGCTGATTTTGCCAAGAAATTAGGGGAATATTGGCGATCGGTTGGGATTGCCCCCCCAACCAACCCAAGAGAAAGCCGAAAACTGCCAAATTAAAAACTGAGAACATCTTTTCCTTAATCGCAATGATGCCTTATTGTATAGAGATGATTGGTAATTTTTAACAATTGCTCGATCAGAAAACACTAATCCTCGATCGGCCAGCTTTTGTCAAGAGCTGCCGCTCAACTTATTAAAGATTTCTATCCCACTGACTCAATGGCAGAAACGGCATTAAATCGGGCAAGAATCGCGGTAGATGCGATGGGAGGTGACCACGCTCCCAACGAGATTATCGCGGGATCGATGCGAGCTTCCGAAGAATTAGATGTAGAAGTATTATTAGTCGGCGATTCTGAACGGATTGAGGCTTATTTCCAGCATCATCCCCGTCCCAAGAATCTCACCATCGTCCACGCAGAGGAAGTGGTGGCCATGGACGAAGAACCGATCACCGCTATCCGTCGCAAACCAGCGGCCTCGATTAATGTGGCCATGGATTTAGTCAAACAAAATCGCGCCGATGCGGTGGTGTCCGCCGGTCACTCCGGGGCAGCCATGGCGGCAGCGTTACTGCGTTTAGGTCGTTTAAAAGGAATCGATCGCCCGGCGATCGGTGCGGTGCTGCCGACGATGTTGGCGGGTAAATCGGTGATTATACTCGATGTCGGGGCGAATGTGGACTGTAAACCCAAATATTTAGAGCAGTTTGCCCTAATGGGGACAATTTACAGTAAATACGTTATGGGTGTTGAAGAACCGCAAGTCGGTTTGCTCAATATCGGCGAAGAAGCCAGCAAAGGTAACGATCTCGCCCTAAAAACCTACGAATTATTAGAAAATAACCAGCAAATTCCCTTTATCGGCAATGCGGAAGGCCGGGATGTGCTATCGGGACAATTTGATGTGATCGTCTGCGATGGTTTTGTCGGTAATGTCCTGTTAAAATTTGCCGAAGCGGTGGGGGGAATTATCCTACAAATTCTCAAAGAGGAATTACCTAAGGGGATACAGGGTAAAGTCGGGACGGCTTTAATTAAACCCAATCTTAAACAGATCAAACAACGCATGGATCATGCGGAACACGGTGGCGCACTGTTATTTGGAGTCGATGGGGTCTGTGTGATCAGTCACGGCAGTTCCCAAGCGCCTTCAATTTTTAACGCTATCCGACAGGCAAAAAATGCCGTTGATAATCGCGTTTCTGAGCGCATTCAAGCCTACAATGACCACCATCATCAATTAAAAAAGTTGTCGGTGAACGGTGAAGATTAAGCTGTCATCCTTTTGCTGTTATCAGTAATCAGTAATCAGTGAAAAGACGGTGGGAAACTGCTATTTAATACTGCTTACCTAATACTCAAATCTGGTCACTGATAACTGACCCACTGATAACTGACCCACTGATAACTGATAACTGATAACTGATAACTGAAAAAGGGGGAATATTTTGAACGGATTCGGGGCAGCAGTCGTCATGACCGGTTGTGGATCGGCCACACCAGCGCAATTCCTCAGTAATGAAGAACTCAGCCAAATTGTCGAGACTTCCGATGAGTGGATTAAAAGTCGTACAGGCATCGGTAAACGCCATTTAGCGGCTCAATCGGTGTCTTTGAGCCAATTAGCAGCCCAAGCGGCGATTAAGGCTCTGGAAATGGCTCAGGTGTCGCCTAGGGACATCGATCTGATTCTCTTGGCTACTTCTACCCCCGATGATCTGTTCGGTAGTGCCGCCCAAGTTCAAAGTCAGATCGGGGCCAATCGGGCGATCGCTTTTGATCTCACCGCCGCCTGTTCGGGTTTTCTGGTGGGATTAGTCACCGCCACCCAGTTTATCCGTACTGGTACTTACCGCAATGTCTTGGTTATCGGGGCCGATGTTCTCTCCCGTTGGGTGGATTGGAACGATCGCGCTACCTGTGTCCTCTTTGGAGATGGGGCAGGGGCGGTACTTTGTCAAGCAAATGATACAAAAGATAACATTCTCGGTTTTGAACTCCATAGCGACGGCAGCCAGAATGGTTCTCTCAATCTCGCCTATCAGGGGGAAGAATTGCCCCTTAAGCAGGGGGTAAGGGTTCAAAAAGGGACCTATAAGCCCCTAAGGATGAACGGACGGGAAGTCTATCGTTTTGCCGTGGCGAAAGTGCCAGAGGTCATCGAAAAAGCTCTCTATCGGGCTAATTTAACCACCAGTGACATCGATTGGCTAGTTTTGCACCAAGCTAATCAAAGAATTATGGACGCGGTGAGCGAGCGCCTGAAACTGCCTCCGGAAAAAGTGATCAGCAATCTCAGCGAGTATGGCAACACTTCCGCGGCCTCGATTCCTCTAGCCCTCGATGAAGCTGTCAGGAGTGGTAAGGTCAAAAAAGGTGATATTATTGCTTCTTCTGGCTTTGGTGCCGGTTTAACTTGGGGTGGGATTATCTTCCGTTGGGGAGATTAATTCAGTGATCAGTAACCAGTAACCAGTGATCAGTAAACTAAAAACTCACATCTGATAACTGATAACTGATAACTGATAACTGATAACTGACCCAAACACATCTATCTATCTATTTTAAGAACTTATGAAAACAGCGTGGATATTCCCGGGACAAGGATCGCAAGCGTTAGGAATGATTGGAGATTTAGCGGAAAGTGCGCTTGGCCAAGAGAGATTAGAAATAGCAGAAAGAATCCTCGGTTGGTCGGTCTTGGAAAAATGTCAAGGGGATGAAGAAACCCTATCTCGTACTCTTTATACCCAACCTTGTTTATTTGTGGTGGAGAGTATTTTAGCGGATTTGTTGCAAGAAAAAGGTCATTTTCCCGATCTAGTTGCCGGTCATAGTCTTGGTGAATATTCGGCTTTGTATGCGGCCAGGGTGTTTAATTTTGAAACAGGATTAAATCTAGTTCAAAACCGTTCCCGTTTGATGGATGCGGCCGAAGGTGGTAAAATGGCCGCCTTAATCAAATTTGATCGCACCAGTCTAGAGACAGTGATTAATCAGACGGAAAATGTAGTTATTGCTAATGATAATAGTGCCGAACAAGTGGTGATTTCTGGGACTCCTGAAGCGGTGGATTTGGTATTAGGTCAAGTGAAAGTTAAGCGGGTTATGCCGTTAAAAGTATCCGGTGCTTTTCACTCTCCCTTGATGGAAAATGCTGCTATTCAGTTTCAGCAGATTTTAGAATTAGTTAATTTTCGGTCTGCAAAAGTTCCCGTTATTTCTAATGTTAATCCTAGCCAACCGATCACCGATGCGGAGGAATTAAAAAGTTATCTCATTCAGCAGATGACTAGCTCCGTAAGATGGCGAGAAATTATGTTAAAATTGCCAGATGTGGGTGTGGAAAAAGCGATCGAAGTGGGTCCGGGTAAAGTTTTAACTGGTTTAATTAAACGAACTGCTCCAATTGAGTTAGAAAATATCAGTCAATTAGCCGATATATCCAAGGGTAGCGAAGATGTTAAATTGCAGGGTTCATTAATTGGTGTTGGTTAAATTATCTGGCAACATTTTCGACAAAGGAAGTAAATTGATGGATACCTAGCCAAAAATTTGGTTAGGTATTTTTTTAGAAAACTATCATAGGGTTTGCGGCAAAAACTTTTTCAGCAGACCCTAGTTAGGGTCTGCTGAATAAATCTAAAAACCTTGTTGGATAAGACTTTTGGACTTTTTTCCCCTCAAAAAGTGCCAGCCATTGCGGGGATCGGGGGAAAATTCAGGTACTTTTTCCCTGAAAATTAGGTAGTTGACCACC
>NZ_JAPZRB010000030.1:0-12568 GCF_027531105.1 Microcystis sp. LE18-22.4A | reverse complement strand
TGGGAGTGGTCGGGGGGAAAATCCCTGGACTTTTTCCCTGAAAATTAGGTAATTTACCCGATGAAAATGGGTAAAACCCCACACCCCACACCCCACACCCTACACCCTGCCCCTAGGAAAAACTTTTTCAGCAGACCCTAAGTATTTTGACTCACGCCCCTTCCTCTTTTGAGACGTTGTGACACTTAGGGTGCGGAATGTGGGTTTTGAGATTTTGTCCCTTGCTCGGCTGTCAAAATGGTAAAAGCGGAAGACCGGCTGGATTCCCTAAACAAATAAAAGCTGCCCAATACTTAGGAGCTTCATAAGGGCGTTCTAAATCAGATTTTTGACTTAATTCCCGCAAATGGGCAGCAGTTCCTATACTGTGTTTTTCTGCCGATTTGATGGCATCTTCCGTTAGCCATTGGGAACGCATTTTGGCGATGGTGAGACGCTGGAGGCTAGATTTGGCTTTTCTCAAAGCTTCTGCTTTGCTAAGTTTGGCTTTCAGGAGATAATAATAGAAATACTGCATTAAGATAGTGGTAGCCACATCCTCCACTTTCCAAAGGCTGATAATAACGGTTTTTGCTCCTGCTTGGATGAAGGAACGACGCAAACCGATGAGGGTTTCTCCTGTGTAGAGGTCTCCTAAGGCGGTTTCACAGGCGGATGTTACTACTAACTCTGTCCCTGCTAAATTGATAGATTGCACGTCTAGGGAAGTTAATAAGCCATCTTCGGCTTTTTCGGGTAGTTTACCGCCGTTTAACATCGTATTCACCCCCGCAAAGGCTAAACCTGAACGCAACAGGGGATTTTGTCTGGTGCCGACTTGGAATCTTTCTGAGGCGGAAAGACTCGATAACATGAAGTTTTGGTTAATTGTGTCCAGTTCGGGGGTTATATCGCCGAGAAAGTAGCCATGAGTAGCAATATGGAGAATATAAGGGGCTTTTTGGGCTTTGGAGACAAGAGGTTTTAAAGCTTTGGCGGCGGTAACGGGTTTGACTCTGAGTATTTTAGCGATTTTTTCGCCTTCGATTTCGGTGCCGGGGAGGGAGTTGAATATTTGTCCTTGTCTAGAGGTGGCTAAATTGCGTAAGGATGGTTTAAAGGGGAATTTTTCCTCATTTTCGGCAGTTGATGGCGTGTTTTCGGGACTAGCTAAGTTATAGTCAGGGTTAGCGATAACGAGAGGATAGGTGACTTTTGCGGGAATTTTGGCTTTAAATCGCAGGATATCTCGCCCTACATTTAAGAAGTTGCAGCGATATTCATCCATTAAGTAGCTGCCTTTATCGGTGGGTAAAATTTCAAAGGGTAAGCAGTTTAATTCGCCATCGGGACAGATAATTAATTCTTGGGTGAGATAAGGCTTGATTTTGTCAAAAATAAGCTTGCTTAGTTCAATTTTTGACAGTATATCCTCTTGTTTCTTAAATACGGCCACACTTAATCCTCGTGGGTTTTCTACCGATTCCCGAAACTCTTTCACTAATTTGTCTATGGGTTCAGCTTCTCCTAAATCTATCATAGTTAGCTGTTCTGGGGCTTGGGCAGGTAGGATAAAGGCGAGATAGCGAGGGGGAAAGGATGCAGCGTCACCGTTGGCGGGAATTGCCTGAAAATTGTAGTTATTAAACCTAATAAATTCAATTAGAGTAGTTCCTTGGGGTAATTCTAAGGCGATGGTACGAAAATCAGCGTTTTGCAGTTCTTTTTCGAGGTTAAGTTCGGGGATATTTAATTCTCGTTCGAGGTTTTCCGCTTGTTGTTCGAGGGATTTAATTTCTTGTTGGTAGTAGGGAAGTTGTTCGGGGGTGGGTATATCAAAACAGCGTTTGGCGAGTTGTTGCCTAATTTGTTGCCATTGTTGGAGTTTGGGGGCAAGATGGGCGTATTGTTGGGATAATAGGGCGATTTTTTGCAGGATGGCGGTTTCGGTTGCGATCGCTTTTCGTCTTAAGATGAGGTTATAGGCAGATTGTACCGCTTCGGGGCTATTAGGAAAGTGTTGGAAAACAAGGGAGAGAAATGTTTCTACTATATGGTAGTTTTTGGCAAGATAGTTGATGCGTTGCTTATCGGTGCTAATGCTAAAGATGGTCGAGATAGTTTTTAAATCAATATCTGCCGCTTCTTGCATTAATTTTAGTGCTTCTTCTGGGCGGTTGGTTGCTGTGTATAAAAGGGCTAAATTATTGAGAAAAAGAGCATAATTAGGGTGATCAGTACCTAAACTTTTACCATGAATTTCGAGAGCTTGTTGAAAGAGAGGTAAAGCTTGCTCATACCGTCCCATTGACCGATATAATGCGGCTAAGTTATTCAGAGAAGTGGCATAGCCAGGGTGGTCAGTACCTAAACTTTTACCAATAATTTTGAGAGCTTGTTGATGGAGAGGTAAAGCTTGCTCATACTGTCCCATTGACTTATATAATCCGGCTAAGTTATTCAGAGAACCAGCATAGTTAGGGTGGTCAGTACCTAGAATTTTACCACTAATTTCCAGAGCTTGTTGATGAAGAGGTAAAGCTTGCTCATACTGTCCCATTGACTCATATAATAGGGCTAAGTTATTCAGACAATTAGCATATTCAGGGTGGTCAGTACCTAAACTTTTACCAACAATTTCGAGAACTTGTTGAGAGAGAGGTAAAGCTTGCTCATACCGTCCCATTGACTTATATAATATGGCTAAAAGATTCAAAGAATAAGCATAAATAGGCTCATTAGTTAGTGAGTAACTTTTGGCTAAATCACAGGTTTTTTGAGCGAAGATAATCCCTTGCTCATATTGCCCCTGCTGATATAGCATTCCTAGGGTTTGGTTATACTGTTGTATCTGGTTAATTATGGATTGATTGATGTTACTATCTTCCTTTAATAAACTAAGTTTTTGTTGCTGATTATTGTTGCTGATTGATCAGAGTGATTAATGGGTTTTTCCACCACCTTAAACCGCTTATAAAACACCTCACTATTACCCTGATTACCCTGAATAAATATCTCCTACAATAAGTTGTTAAAAACCTCCGTATTGTTCCAACGATAGATACTGAAATCTCGACGATCAACAGTTAATATTCTTCCATGTCCTAGATGCTCTGCTAATACAATCAAAGAAGCGTCTGCCATATCCATCGGTAAGTTAGCGTAACGATCCATTAATTCAATCATTCGTTCAATATGATGATTTTGTAAATGAAATATTTCAAAGTTATCGTTAACCAATCCCTGCAAAAAGTTGATTTGCGCCTGATTACCTATTCTGGCTAAGAGTAAATAACAGGTTTCGGTGATAACAGGATAGGTGGTAATTAAGGCTTCATTTTGACTATAAATAGTTTGAATGGCTAACGAGTGATCTTTGTCTTTTCGATTACCAAGAGCGAGAAAGAATCCTGTATCAGCAATGATCATTTTTTTCTGATAGGAGTGAATGCAAAATATTTTCTGAGTTTTCGGCAAAGTCAGCCTCTGCTTCAAAGCTACCGATAAAGGAACTTTGTTTTAATTTAGCTAGGGGATCGTGTGTTTTTTCTTGGAGTTGTTGATAGCGTAGTTCAATGGCTTGTTGAATGGTTTCTAAAGTATTTTCTTGGGTGGTTTGTTGAATATAGGCTAGTTTTTGAGCGTGTTCATCGTCTAGTTGAATAGAAATTTGCATTGTTTTTTCCTATTTTATGGGCAATTACTGTTGACAATGGGCAAGGGCGATCGCTGGCATGATGCGATCTGGTTATACTGTTGTATCTGGTTAATGATGGATTGATTGATGTTACTATCTTCCTTTAATAAACTAAGTTTTTGTTGTTAATTATTGTTGCTGATTGATCAGAGTAATTAATTGTTTGTTCTACCACCTTAAACCGCTTATAAAACACTTCACTATTACCCTGTTGACCCAATTTAATAAATATCTCCTCAAGACGCTTTTGATTTAAGATAATATCTGTAGGGTCAGATTCCCCATTAACCCAAGATAAATCAATGGGTTGCTCTGTGACAATTGCCAGAAAATATTCATCTCCTACTGCATCATATTGGAAAAATCGAGCTAGTCCTTCAGACGGGGGTAAACGAAGTCCTTCTGACAGCTTAGTATAAGGAATATAGGCAAATGCTCTTGAAGGACTAAAGAGATAAAAATTTCCTTCTACCGTCTCATTAATTAACAATAAATATTTACCATTGTCAGGTAAATTAACCCATAAATAATGGGGCTTGTTAAGATAAATATAATTACCCTTATCTGGCTCTGGCTTAATTACAGTACCATTCATAACTAGACCCCTTTTTGAACTCCCGTTTGAGGCTCCTCCATTAGGGGATTTTTCTCCCTCAAAATTTTCATTAATATCCAGCATCGTTAACTTATTACAAGCAGGTGCAGCAACTTCTTTTGCTAATTCCCAACCCATCCGAGGAAATTTTTTCTCCCATAACCATTGATAAGTCACTTGATGAGGTTCAATTGAATTCTGAGGTTTTCCTTTCTTCTCATATTTAGTAGTAATTAAATTGACACTTAATTCTAATCCATCGTCTATCATCGCTTGTTTAAACACATCTACCATTATTCTCCTAATTCTTTTCGCATATTCATTAATAGTTGCTTCCGTATAATGAAGATTATGCTTATTTTTCATTATTTCGACAATTTCACTTCTTTTTTTATCTTGATTTTTTGGATTATATAGAAGTTGAAATAAACAACTATGATCTTGATTTTTTATCAAACCAGTACTTTGCAAGATCCAGTTTAGAAATGCTTTTTGCAATAGGTCTTTATCTTTAGTCCCTATCGTGTCAGGAATGCCAACCATTTTTAGTTCAAAAATAATCAAAAATTAATAGAGATATTTAAAGATTACATCATTTCCTCGGATTTGTCAATATTTTTATGAGAAAGAGAAAGCAATGTTATTAATTGTTATTAAAAGTTATGTACGGTTATTTAGAGCTATTTAGAGTTATTTAGAGTTGTTGGCTGATACCAATTTGTTATTCAGTATCTATTGAATGTTATTTGCTCTGAATGTTTGACTTGAATCATCAACTAATTAATTCACAGGAGTTGACAGCTAATGCCAGTTTACAACGGTACAATTTACAATGACTTCTTGTTCGGCAGTTTCGGTAATGACACCCTTTACGGGAATGAAGGGAATGATAGCATTTACGGCCAAGGAGGCAACGACTACATCGACGGTGGAATAGGCAACGACTACATTGATGGTGGAGATGGTGCAGATGACCTCTTCGGCGGCGCTGGAAATGACAATGTCTTCGGCGGAAACGGTAGTGACTTGCTCATTGGCGAAGCAGGTGCTGACACTTTATCAGGCGGAAACAACACTGATTATCTCTTTGGCGGAGCCGACAACGATGTTCTATTAGGAGGCGCTGGGAATGACTTTGTCTATGGCGGCTATGGCAATGATATCCTCACTGGCGGCACTGGTGCCGATGCCTTTTTTTTCGGTTCTCTTCTAGAAGGAGTTGACGTAATCAAGGATTTTCAGTGGATAGAGGGCGATGTCATCCAAATCAGTAAGTTCGGATTTAATGCTAGTAGCCTTAGCCAATTTAACTACAATAGCTTAACAGGTGGGTTAAGTTTTCTTGGGCAACAATTCGCAACCATTGAAAATCGCCCCGCAGGGTTTGCTGTCTCTTTAGATGTTCAGCTTATTTAATTGGTTGGGAGTGGGCGGGCGAATCTTTTGGTTCGCCTGTTCCAGACGACTGGGCAATTTTTGCTCACTGATCAAACTAAAAGCATAAACCTTGTTCTCAAGGAACAAAAGATAACGAACAACAAAAAAAGAATTAATTTTTGAGGAGCAACAAAAATGTTCAATCCCTGCAACCCCAAATATCCCTTATTTACTTTTGCTATTGCTTTATTCGTTGGCGGTATTACTAATCCAAGCAGTGCAGCAGAGTTTAAATTTCCTGATCAGGTTGATATTTACGTTAAATCCTTAGGAGGTGGTGCTGGTGCCAATTCTGAGTTTGGTCTTGGGACTACTTCAGAAAACTTTGTTCCAGTTCTTTCAGGATTGCCGAATAATCCATCAACAAACAGTGAGGTTTTTTTGGGGTCTTTTAATCCAGATCAACCAATTCCACTGGCAGTTTTAACTAACTGGAATGGTCAAAGTTTTTTCGCTACAATTGGAGGCACAGATATGGCTTCACAAATAGTTTTTTCGGATCTAGATAATAGCCTTGGTTTCGGAGTAAATACATTTGAGTTACTAGATACTAATATCTTCTTAGCTCATCTTGATGACGCTGCATCTTTCACTGTAGATGATGATGACGATGATGTTCTTGTTCAGATTCGTGTTGCATCTAAAAGAACGACTCCAGAATCCAGCAGCGTTCTTGCTTATATTACCCTTGGGGGTTTAATGCTAGGGAGTGCTATCCGCAAAGCCAGAAAGTGATCGCATTGTAGCTCGCTATTGGGTTGTTGTCAAACGAACAAGTCTCAATGGGTTCCAGGAGAAATTGTCACAGCTGGGCAAGTAGTAAAAGCGATTATTCTTAACGGATTGGGATTTGTCTCCCGATCCTTGTATTTATTTCCTCAATTTTTTGAAGATAAAGCAACCGAACATCTGCGGGGAGATGGCATCGAACCCAAACACCTGAATGATGATAAAATTAGTCGAGTAATGGACAAACTTTATCAACTTGATGTTTCGGTCATTTTCCTACTGATTAGTTTAGCGGCCGTGAAAAAATTTGGTGTAGCGACCGAGAATTCCCCTTTAGATGCTACTTCCCTCTCAGTGGAAGGAGAATATAAAAAGGAATACCCAACAGTAGAAATCCTGAAATCAGGAGCAGGAGGCTCAAGAGTTGGTTGATAGCATCTCAGAAAAAGAGTTAACCGATGCAGAAATACCGGGTTATTCCTGGCGGGAAACAAGCTCTAACTATGGGGGGATAGAACCAAGATGGTTGCTAGTTGAAAGTCAAACTAGAAAAGAATCAGACTTGAAAAAATTAGAGAAAAAAATCGAGCAGGAAAAGAATTGGGCATAAGAAAAAATCCGGCAACTATCCCGAAGAGAATTTGAGAATAGAGCGGTGGCGTTGGCGATAGTCAAGGGATTATCTGACTCCTTAAAATCTCATCGGTTAACTGAGATTCAAGGGAATTACTTTCAAGCTGACTCGAAGAAATTAAAAGCCAAACTGACCGACAATTCCCCCTCTCAATTCTACCGAATTCAGTCCGAATTAGAGTTGAATTTGCCAGCCATTGAGAGGCTAAAGAAACGAGCAGGACGATTCGTTTTAGCAACTAACGAATTGGAGAAAAAACGATTGAGCAGTGAGGATATACTCAAAAAATATAAAGGGCAACAAGCTCCAGAAAGAGGATTTTCTTTTCTCAAAGACCCCTGCTTTTTTGCCCACAGTGTCTTTCTCAAATCTCCCCATAGAATCGAGGTCATGGCCATGCTCATGGGCTTGTGCCTGTTGGTTTATACTATTGGTCAAAGACAACTTCGTCTGAACTTAAAACAGCAGGAGACGGGACTGAAAAATCCGTTGGGTAAGTTAACTGACCGACCAACATTACGCTGGATATTTCAGGGCTTTCAAGGGATTCATCTCCGACCTATTCAAGACAATCAAAAGATTAGCAACTTAACGGATGAGAGGCGCAACATTTTGAGATTTTTCCCCAAACCTTGCCAGGAATATTATCTCTTATCTTGACCAGATGGATTGACTTCAAGGGGTGACAAAACAAAGCGAGCTACTCGAACATCTCCCCCTAGATGTTAAGTCCGATTGCCCGTTCATTCTCAATAAATAGTGCTTATTGAGAATGAACGGGGGAACCCTGAAATTTTCGGCTTAGTTGGCGGCAGCTTGCCGCCAACTCACTCCTCTAGATAAGTATTTTGACTCAGGCATCTTCCTCTTTTGAGACGTTGTGACACTTAGGGTGCGGAATGTGGGTTTAAAGAGCTGCGCGACTTTCTGCAATCTCTGTCAAGAGGATAGCAAACCATTAACCCGTCCATCCCAGCCAAGGTATCTGCGCTCGCTGCTAACTTGACACTATTCTAAACCCCAAAAAAGAGAGATTTTATGGTAAAATAGTCCTACAAATGGGCATATTTTGCACATCAAAAGGGTAAAAACCCGATTTTTAGCGAATTTACTCACAAAAACGCTTTTTTTGCCTTGTTATTGGAGTTAACCCCCCTATGACCGCCGCCCAGGATCATATCGTCCCCACAGACTTAAGCAATGAAATGTCCCGTTCCTACCTAGAATACGCCATGAGCGTCATCGTTGGGCGCGCCTTGCCCGACGCTAGGGACGGACTGAAACCCGTACACCGGCGCATTCTTTATGCGATGTACGAACTAGGATTAACCCCCGATCGCCCCTTCCGGAAATGCGCTAGAGTCGTCGGGGAAGTATTAGGAAAATACCATCCCCACGGGGATACTGCTGTTTACGATGCTCTCGTCCGCATGGCCCAGGATTTCTCCATGCGCGATCCCCTGATTAACGGTCATGGTAACTTCGGATCGATCGATAACGATCCCCCGGCAGCCATGCGTTATACCGAGTGTCGTCTGCACACCCTGGCCACCAACGCCCTACTACAGGATATCGAGTCAGAAACCGTCGATTTTGCCGATAACTTCGATGGTTCCCAACAGGAACCCGTGGTTTTACCCTCTAGAGTCCCACAACTGCTAATTAATGGCTCATCGGGGATCGCCGTCGGTATGGCCACCAATATCCCCCCCCACAACCTGGCCGAGATTATCGATGGAACCGTTGCCCTCATCCATAACCCCGATCTCACCGATACGGAATTACAGCGTTATATCCCGGGGCCGGACTTTCCCACCGGGGGGCATATCCTTGGCAGAGACGGTATTCAGGAAGCTTACACCACCGGCCGGGGTTCTATTACCCTGCGGGGAGTCGCCTCCTTTGAAACCATCGAACAAAGGGGAAGACCCGATCGAGATGCTATTATTATCACCGAACTGCCCTATCAAACCAATAAAGCGGCATTAATCGAAAAAATCGCCGATTTGGTCAATGATCGCAAAATAGACGGTATTTCCGATGTGCGGGACGAAAGCGATCGCGACGGCATCCGGGTAGTGATCGAACTGAAACGAGATGCCTATCCTCGCGTCGTCCTCAACAATCTTTATAAACAAACGCCCCTCCAGTCGAATTTTGGGGCGAATATGTTGGCATTAGTCGATAACGAACCGAGATTACTGACTTTAAGGGAGTTTCTCCGCGTTTTCCTCGATTTTCGGGTAGAAGTGATCACCCGTCGTACCCGTTATGAACTCCGCAAGGCCGAGGAAAGGGATCATATCCTTCAGGGTTTACTAATTGCCCTCGCTAGTCTCGATGCAGTCATTGCCCTGATTCGCAGTGCTGCCGACACAGCTAGTGCAAAAGAGGGATTAGTGCAGAATTTTGGCCTCTCAGAGGTGCAAGCGGACGCAATCCTACAAATGCAGCTGCGACGGTTAACCGCCCTAGAATCGGAGAAAATTCAGCAAGAACACGGGGAATTACTGACAAAAATCGGCGATCTTCAGGATATTTTAGCCAGAAAAGAACGGATCGACAGCATTATCGAGGAAGAACTGCAACAGATCAAAACGATTCACGCTACCCCCCGTCGCACTCATATTGAACAACGGGAAGGAGAAATCGCCGAAACTGACCTGATTGCCAACGAACAGGCCTTAATTCTCGTCACCGAACAGGGTTACATCAAAAGAATGCCCGTTAATACCTTTGAGTCCCAAAATCGGGCAACAAGGGGCAAAGCTGGCGCAAAAATGAAAGAAGACGACGGCATCGATCACTTTATCACCTGCCGCGATCACGATAGCGTTCTCTTTTTCACCGATCGCGGGGTTGTCTATAGTCTCAATGCCTATCATATCCCCACCGGTTCCCGTACCGCTCGCGGCGTTCCCATCGTGCAACTGTTAGAGATTCCCAAAGGGGAGAAAATTACCTCGGTGGTGGCAGTCAGCGAGTTCAGCGAGGATAATTACCTGATTATGCTCACACAAAAGGGATTTATCAAGAAAACCGCCCTCGCTGCCTTTAGTAATATTCGATCGAACGGTTTAATCGCCATTTCTCTCGAAGACGGTGATCAACTGCGTTGGGTTCGCTTGGCCAAAGAGGAAGACAGCGTCATTATCGGTTCTCGTCAGGGGATGGCCATTCATTTTAAGGCCGATAGTCAACAATTGCGCTCCTTGGGAAGGGCAACTAAAGGCGTAAAATCGATGAAATTGCGCTCAGGTGACGAATTAATTAGTATGGACATCCTGCCTAGTCAAATTGTCGCCCAAATCGCTGAATCTAACGAAGAAGAAACCGAGGACGAAAGCGAAGAAATTAACCCCGAAGTGGCTAATAATGGCCCCTGGGTGTTAGCGATTACCATGGCAGGACTGGGAAAACGGGTTCCCGTTACCCTCCTACGTCTGCAAAATCGGGCGGGATTAGGAGTCAGAGTGATTAAATTCCGCAAAAAGAACGATAAATTAGCGGCTCTGCACGTTGTTAACCCCCACGAGGAATTTATGATTATCACCGAACGGGGTATTATTATCCGTCAATCCGTCGATGCTATTACTCCTCAATCGCGATCGGCCGGAGGCATCCGGGTACAAAAACTCGATGAGGACGATGCGATCGCTGCGGTGGCCCTAGTTCCCCCTAATGATGGGGAGGAATCTGAAGACATTTAGAAAAGTTTGTTGGTGGGGTGTAGGGTGTGGGGTGTGGGGTGTGGGGTGTGGGGTGTCGGAAGAATAAATAGAAATAATCTCCTGTCTCCTGTCTCCTGTCTCCTATCTCCTATCTCCTATCTCCTGTCTCCTGTTCTGAGGATTTGGGATTAAAACTGAAAAAAGTGCATTAATTGGGAGATTTCCTGAGCGTCTAGGGATAAACGCCCTTTAAAATCCACAATATTCTTAAATAATCCCTGTTCTTCCCTGTTTTTAATAATGGCAGCTGCCAAATTATCGCTGATTAGGGGCAGGGTGGTTAACTGCTCGATCGAGGCAGTGTTAGGATTTATTTTAGGGGGTGCGAGGTGACTTTCCCGGCTATAATAGGCAAATTCTAGAATCGGCTCCCAAGCTTTCAATCTAGCCACAGGAACACTCAAAGCAGCCGCTAGATCTTCGAGACAAAGCAATTCTACCCCCATACCCAGCAATTCCACCAACATTCGCGCTTGATGGATGGATATCCCCGGCAATCGCAGCCAATCATCCACACCCGCTTGACTGACATTAATTTTAATGCCCAATTGCGCCGCCATAGCGATCTCATCGAGGGAACGAAAGCGATAATAGGGATCATTGCTAATTTTGGCTTTTAAAGGGTTAAAAGTGCGTCCTAACCAGTTTTGCGGTGTCATTATAGTAGTTGTCGCCGTTTTTCTTCAAATTCGTACTCAGAAATTAATCCTTCTTGCCGGAGGCGCTCTAATTCCCTTAAAGCTGCCCCGATCGCCTCTACTTGTTTAGGCTCTAAACTGGGGACAGTGGCAGCAGCGGTGGCAGTGGGAAAATAGTTAGCCAAAAATTGGTTATCTTGGATTAAATACCACACTGCATCGATCGCGCAAGCCACCCGGGGAATCGGAGTTTGCCAGAGGAGAAGATAAATAATTCCCCAGAGAGGTTGACCGAGATAGAATTTATGAATACCAGCGATAGGAAAGGGTAAAGCGAGAATGCTGCCGATAAAAGCCAAAAAAATCGCTAATTTACGGCTTTTGGGCTTACTTAATAATTTTTCCACCAGAAGCATGACACCTGTTCGAGATTGATTTTAGCCTGATCTGAACTTTCTATTGTGAACTACTCTCAAGATCGTTGAGAGCTTCCTATTTCACGGGGGATTGCCTCAAGACGGACTTACGCCCAGCTTTTGGTCTTATATCCCCTCTATAGGCAGTATCGCTAGTTCCTAACGACAATATCCGTAAGCTTTCATCTCGAATATTTATTGCCGCATTTATGTCACGATCATGGATTGTTTTGCAATGCACACAAGTCCATATTCTAACATCAAGGGATAAACTACCCACTTGATTTAGACAGACATGACAAGTTTTAGAACTAGGGAAAAACCTATCAACTTCGATATAAGTTTTTCCTTGCCATTCTGCCTTGTATTTGAGCATTGTACAAAACATTCCCCAACTACAATCACTAATAGCCTTAGCTAAATTATGATTGCGTAGCATGGCTTTAACATTGAGATTTTCTACCGCAATAACTTGGTTTTCGTTAACTATCTTACGGGATAGCTTGTGCAGAAAATCCTCACGACATCTTGAGATTTTAGAGTGAACTTTAGCTACTTTACGTCTAGCTTTTTGACGGTTGTTACTTCCCTTCTTTTTACGCGATAACTTTTGTTGTTTCCTTTTTAGATTACGTTGATGTTTAGCTAAATGTCTAGGATTATCATATTTACTACCATTACTGGTAATAGCAAAATGATTCAGTCCTAAATC
>NZ_JAPZRB010000035.1:0-18124 GCF_027531105.1 Microcystis sp. LE18-22.4A | reverse complement strand
GCTTTTCTGGTCGGAACCCCCTAAGCCGAGTTTTCAAGGTGCTGCGCCGTCCACTTGGTTTTCGAGACTGGCCTTTTAATTCTAACGTAAAGCCAACCTAGAACGGCGGGGTTTCAGACCCAAAATTTCCGATGAACTACTTGACTAAACCTTTTGACTCCATAATAGAAATAAGTTTCGTCAATTTCACAAGCGAAAGCTTTTCGATTCAGGATATTGGCAGCTAAAGAGGCACTGAAAAGCCCCCCAAATGGTTCCCAAACCACATCCTGTTCCTCACTTGAAGCTTCAATAATTAATTTCATCAGATCCAGTGGCTTTTGATTTAAGTGAACAGCTTTACCATCCTGAGACTTAATTCGTTCATCATCGCGCAAAGCTGAACGATCCCAAACATTTGTAAAACCATGAGGGCAATTAAATTTAGAGCGCATCTTCTCCCACTCTTTACCTGTTAAAGGACGCTGGCCATTTTTAGAAAAATAGGGTTTTCCCTCTGGGTTTCCGTGTTCGTTGGCATAGAAAACTAATTTTTCAAACATTTCGGGTGGGGGAAAATACCATAAATGTCCTTGATCAAAATATTTTCTTGTTGCCGCATCTGCAACACCACAAGCTAAATTAGCTTGACGCAAAGGTAAGCCCGATCTTAACCATTCCTTTCGGAGCCATTCTTTAAGTGTTAAGTCAGCAATTTTGACTTCTCTAACGTATTGGACGCAAACCTCTGTAACCACTGGAAAACGCCTTATTTTCTCTGTGTTGACATTACCTGCAATATGACCTTTTCCTTTATTCCATATATTACAATTAACATATCGCCAGCCAAATTTCTCAAGTATTGGATGTACCACAGCCCAGCCAATTTCTGAGTTCCAAAACCAAAGAGTTGTATTTGGCAAGGCCAACTTAGACCAAGCTTCCACATGAGGTTCATACCATTCAGGTAGGTCAAGATGATCTGATGTATCACCTTCAAATCCTAAAAGACCGTAGCCTCCGTCTGAGATTATTACTATAGGTTGTTCCCAAGAATCATAATGTTCAATGCTATTACCAAGACTCAGACTAACACTGCTGTTATTCCAAGCTGAAAAAGCAAGTTTCTCAGTAAGTTGGACAGTTTTGCCGCGCCCAACAGTGCTTGTTGCTTTATTCTTTTTTATACTTGGCAGGCTATGAGAAGGCTCAGGTATAACCATGGATTTTTTTATCGTCTTATAAACAGTATGAATATCAATACTCTATCCTGTTTTAGGATATTTGGCTACCCCATAAACCAATGACCTAGAAAGTTAGCCTGAGACTAGCAAACTTTCTATCTCCTCGATCAAGTTTTTCCAGTCAACTTGATCAAAGTTTTTTTGTTTTAACAGAGTGATTGTTTCGTTTAGCCAGCCGACATAATCAGTTTGAATTAGCATAAAAACCTCTGGATTTTATCGGTTTTAACTTAGATAAAAAATAACCAATTATTAATTACAATAAACCATCCATTAAAGTGAGAATTCCGGAGATATTTTCGCCACTATAATTGTTTTTTAGATGGGTTTCTAAAAGTTCCTTGAGGGCAACCAGTTTCAGACTATTTTCCGCCAAAGTATTAGCGATCGCAGGAGCAGCCAGCAGATAACCCGTAGCGCCTAAATCCATTAAAGCAGAACGACGCAGCTGTAATTCTTCCCCTTGCAAGGCATTAATCAGAATATCGCCATAGTGGGGGTTAGCCGTGAGTTGATAGAGGGCGCGGGCAGCCGCATAACGCACTTTTTCGACGAAATGCTTTAAAAACGGTTCAATGAGGGGAATCGCTTCCGTCGCTTGCAGGGTTCCCAATGCCTCGATAATCGCTTCGTAGGGTTGGACTAAATGGGGTTTTCCCGCCACTAAAACGGCCACTTCGATGCCACCCTCTAATAGTTTCTTTAAAGGTGCGATCGCGCTTCGATCCTTAAGCATTTCCAATGCCTGGGCAGCCGATTCGCGCACATAATAATCCTCGCATTCAAGACAGGCAATCAAAGCGGGAAGACAACTGAGATCATCTAATTTCCCTAAAGCGCTGGCAGCGTTGCGTCGCAGGGGATAACCGCCGTCGGGAGTGCGATCGCTTTCGTCCTCTAAAGCGGCAATTAACGCCGAAATCGCCTCCGGTTGACGAACGCGGAATCTACCCAACCACCAAGCGGCATAATAACGCGCTCCTAGGTCTTCTCTTTGCTGGATATTAGCGATCGCTTGTTCAACAGTATAGGCTGGATTGTCGACGGGAGGAGAGTAAGAATCGCTCATAGACAAGTGAAAATGGGTGTGGGGTGTGGGGTGTGGGGTGTGGGGTGTGGGGTGTTGGGAAGTGGGGGGATGGGGTGTGGGGTGTGGGGTGTAGGGTGTGGGGTGTAGGGTGTGGGGTGTAGGGTGTGGGGTGTGGGGTGTGGGGTGTGGGGTGTGGGGTGTGGGGTGTGGGGAAGTGGGGGGATGGGGAGAATAAATAAAACCTGTCCCCTTACTCCTGTCCCCTTACTCCTGTCTCCTTACTCCTTACTCCTGTCTCCTGACTGGGAGAATACTGATAACTGACTCAGTTTTTCATAGTTGCTGCGCCATTGCCAATACCAGAATAAATTAAACCCCGTTGAGCATCGAGACTAATGATCACCCCTTCGCGGATAATTTTCGTGGCATCTTTAACCCCGACAATAACAGGAATACCCAATTTTAAACCGATAGTAGCGGCGTGATTATTCATCGCGGTATCTTCGGTGATAATTCCGCCAGCTTTCCGCATCATATCCACATATTCGGCGCTGGTGGTGGGAACGACTAAAATCTCCCCACTACTAAAACTACCCACTTCTCGGGCATTATGGGCCACTCGCGCCCGGCCACTAGCCACACCCTGGCCGATACCCGTACCTTTACCCAAAAGGGATTTTACCACTTCCACCTTAATTAAATCCGTGGAACCGGCCACCCCTTGCAGAGTTCCCGCCGTCATCACCACTAACTCACCATCCGCGAGGAGGTTATTTTCCTGGGCAAGATTCATCGCCACTTGAAAAGTTTGGCTGGTGGAGGGTAAATCGAGCAATAACATCGGTTTTACGCCCCAAACTAGCTGTAACTGCTGTGCCACTTCTCGATGGGGAGTAACGGCTAAAATCGGGGTTTTGGGGCGAAATCGGGAGACATTACGGGCAGTAGAGCCGGTTTTTGTCAGGGTAATAATTGCCGCTGCCCCCAATTGTTCGGCAATTTGACTAACTGCCGAGGAAATAGCGTTAGGAATCGATTGTTTATTGTTAGAGCGAGCGGCACTATTGATCTGTTCCCGTTCGATCCTTTCGGCAATGCGGGCCATGGTTGCCACCGCTTCGATGGGATAATGACCCACAGCCGTTTCATTGGAAAGCATGACCGCATCAGTGCCATCTAAAATCGCATTAGCCACGTCCGAAACCTCGGCGCGGGTGGGACGAGGATTACTGGCCATACTGTCAAGCATTTGAGTGGCGGTAATAATCGGGATGCCTAGCTGATTAGCGGTATTAATCAGGCGTTTTTGCAGGATTGGCACGTCTTCGGCTGGTAATTCTACTCCTAAATCTCCCCTAGCCACCATAACACCATCACAGAGGGATAAAATTGCCTCCATTTCCTCGATCGCTTCGTGTTTTTCAATTTTAGCGATCACGGGGATAGATTTACCCGCACTGGCGATTAATTCTTTAATTTCGAGGATATCTTGGGGATTACGCACAAAACTAAGGGCGATCCAATCCACATCCCACAGCAGTCCGAACATTAAATCTTTTTTGTCCTTATCGGTTAAAGCTTTCACCGACAGATAGACGTTGGGAAAATTTACCCCTTTATTACTGGATAAGACACCCCCAACCACCACGCGACAGGAAAGATCACCTTTCAAACGATCCACTGATTCCACCCGCATTTCGACTTTACCATCATCGAGGAGAATTCTCGAACCTTCTGGGACTTCTTGGGCCAGCGAGGGATAGCTAATGGAACTTATTTCCTGATTACATTCCACATCCCTAGAAGTAAGGATAAAGGGTTCCCCCGGTTTCAGGGTAATCGACCCACAGGCAAATTTACCTAAGCGAATTTTTGGCCCCTGTAGATCCTGAAGGATGCCAATGGGTTGATTGAGTTCAAAGGCTAACTGACGGATCAGGTTAATGCTGTGACGATGGTAATCGTGATCGCCATGGGAAAAGTTTAATCTAAATGTCGTCGCCCCCGCCTTGATCATCTGACGTAATGTTTCCTTATTTTGCGAGGCTGGGCCAATCGTGGCCACAATTTTAGTGCGACGGGGGAAAGACAGAGAGTGCATAGATAAGCAACTAAATAGGCGAAGTAAATATAGCAGCGTTTGGGACGCTCCGATCATCTTCTCATAAATGGTTATCGAAAATTTGGCTTAAAACCCCGTCCTTTTAGGACGGCTTTGTGCTACGACTGTAGTGGTGTAGAAAACCCACCCTATCATAGATACGACCGAATAAAAATACTAGGTTGAAATTCCTGCAACGGGTTGACGATGAGTAAGGGGAAGCTGAAGGCCGCTGGAAACCCCATGCTAGAGGCAAAACATACCGCGGGTCGGTATGTACAAACCCAAAAAAGTATTGGTCGCCGGAGGACATACGTTCGACTTTAAACGGACGGGTCGGAAGGCATAAGACTACCGCTAAGATAGCAGCATCCTGTGAAGCGTCAACCCCATTGACGCGACCATTCTGAAAAGGTGGCGTGGTGAGGAATCACCGCTCGTTTACGGCGGTGAGATTGTCAAATCCAGTGAAAAGTTAAAAGTAAAAAAACGGTGAGATTTATAAATCCCACCGTTCTTATTTACCAAGTCCGTCAACTCAGCTTAGAAACGGAAAGTTGTCCGGAGGACACCGACAAAAATGGTGTCGTTATTACGGTTGTTAGCGTTGAAGATCGCATAGGCAC
This sequence comes from Microcystis sp. LE18-22.4A, assembly GCF_027531105.1. Taxonomy (NCBI): domain Bacteria; kingdom Bacillati; phylum Cyanobacteriota; class Cyanophyceae; order Chroococcales; family Microcystaceae; genus Microcystis; species Microcystis sp. LE18-22.4A. The sequence continues at coordinate 13,144 of NZ_JAPZRB010000035.1, read as the reverse complement.
CGGGGGTAATCAGGATGTTTTTGGTGACTGGGAACTTATACTGAGCTTCCACCATGTAGGAAGTGCCATCTTCCTTGTCGGAACGGGGTACTTGACCACCACCGATGGACAGGGCCGCACCTTCGGCAAAGAGGTCGAGAACGGAGAGGTTAAGGTTCCAAGACCAGATACCAGTGTTATTGTCTCCGATCGCATCATTAACTCCCGTGGCCGAAGCATCGGCGTAACCACCCCAGCCCGCTAGATTTAAGACTCCTGGGATAACTTGGGCGCTCGCCTGAAGACCGAAACGGTTAGCAGTAGTACCAACGTTACCAAAGGGACGCTCGGTGAGAGGGCTGCTGACGTTACCGAATAAACCAGAACTCATACTGGCTGCAGTTTGATAACTGTGAACGTAAACGAAGTTAATATCGGCAAATTTGATGAAGGAGAAACCTACTTGCGCGCCAGTACTGTAGGAACCATTAAATAAACCGCTACCCTCATTAGGATTGCTGGCTCCGTTAACCCCACCATCAGCTAGGTAGGTTCCTGTGACTTGGAAAACATCGCCAATGTTGAATCTGACCGCCGCACCAACACCGGAAGGACCACGGAAAACGATGTTATTGTAGCGTTGACCGCGGGATAAAGCACCTGTACCGCTATCGGCGAGGAAGGGGTTAGCAGTGATGAAAACGTCATCTAGGTTTAACTGGTTAGCACCAACCCAAACGGTGATGTTACCGAAGGGAGTGCCGATGGGAGCGCGGTAGAACAAGTCATCGATGGTTATGTCATTGTCCCGGCCATCATCGTATGCCAGACGGGTCATGTTCGTTCTCGTCGGTCCGTTTTGGTTGAAAGTGGTATTAAAGTTACCTGCTTGTAAACGGGTTCTCAACAAATCTTTACCGGTGAAGCTGGTTTCAAAGTTGAGTCGTACCCGATTATTAAACACTGCTTGGGTCTGATCTTGATTGCTGCCATCAGTCACCGTACCGTCGGTATTGGTAACGGAAGCCTGACCCCCCCAGCTATCGGCGATACTGAAGATGACCTCGCCTCTGAGTTTGGTGGTGGTGGAAAATTGATTGTTTTCCAAGAAAGCAACGCGCTGTTCAAGGTTATCTACTCTAGCTCCTAAAGCCGCTAGTTCGGTCTCAAATTCTTGAACAAGACGTTTTAATTTATCGATATCTTCTCTGAGTACCCCGACACCATCTTGAATTAAACGTTCCATGACGTTTAAACAAGCGTTTAAACCTGCGGCAAATTCCCAACGAGTGGTGGCGCGATCACCGCGGAAGGTACGGTCGGGATAACCAACGATACAACCGTAACGTTCCACAAGACTTCTTAATGCCTCGTAGGCCCAAGCGGTGGGAGATACGTCCCGCAGTTGGTTAACGCTAGTCACCTGGGACATGGAACCCTGATAAACACCCGTATTAATCTGCTGACTATTTTGGGCGCGTTGAATGCGATCGAGTTGTTGTTGCGCTACTGGATCAACCTTGAGTTGAGGTGTACCAGGCATAGTTTGAGCCACTGCGCTGCCAGCAGCCGCTACGGAAGCACCTAATACTAAAGGAGTTACCTTTACTAAATTCTTGAATAGTTTTGACATGGGTCAATCCTCACACCTTCTTCTATGGATTGAATGGACTATGAATACAAACAGACTATATGTTTAGCCTGCAATTATAATCACATTCTATGCTAATTCCCTCTTGTCTAGGTTAAGTTAATTTTATGATATGACAGAAAAATTTCTGTCTGATCTTATTAAAATTAGGAATTACGCACTTTACAAATTAACCATGATGTGCATCAATGAAAATCCCTCCTTTCAGACTTTCGGCGATTAACTTCCCAACGATAGCGATCGCTCAAAAGTGATCAAAAAATCACGTTAAAATGCCCGAAACCCATACATCACATTTAGTCAATCCTGTCAATGGGCAATTCCTAAAGATTTTGTTAAAATCTCAGCCTTATCAGTTATCAGTTATCAGATGTGAGTTTTCAGTTCACTGTTTACTGTTCACTGTTCACTGATAAAATCTCCCCACTTCCCCACTTCCCCCCGCAACGCGCACGAAGTGGTCTCCCCACTTCTCCACTTCCTCAACAATAGTTGTGTGAGCTAGGCTCGATCGAGTAAGTTAGAATCGAGGATGATAGATATAGTGCTAGACTTGGGGGTTAGGATATAGATCGACTCCTTGAGTTAAAAACAGCAGGATTGCTGCTGAAAACTGACGGCGATAGATAAAGACTCGATTCTTGAATTTAAGCACCGAGAAGGGAGATAAAGATGGTCAATTTTGGGCTGAATTCGGCCAGTATCTTAGGAATTTTTCTGGCAGTGGCCGGAGCGGGATTATACTTCCTGCGCTCGGTGCGGCCGGAACTTTCCAGGGATCATGATATATTTTTTGCCGCCGTTGGTTTACTGTGCGGTTTAATTCTACTTTTTCAAGGGTGGCGACTGGATCCGATTTTGCAATTCGGACAATTTTTGCTGACCGGGGCAGCGGTGTTTTTTGCCTTCGAGACGGTAAAATTGCGGGGTTTAACCACGGAACAGGCCCGCCGCGGCACGTCTTTTGTGGATGAACGTCCTGTGAGTCGGGAATATCGGGCCGAATTAGAACCCCTCGACACCTATGAACCGGAGGAACGTTACGAAGATAATCCCCGTTTACGCGGTTACGATGATCCCCGCTCTTCCCGCACTTCTAGTTATCAGGACGAGGAACCCCGCAGCACCCGCACCCGTCGGCCGGCCGATCCTAGCAGTCGCCAAACGGCTAATCGTCGTCCCCGCAATAGTTCCCCCACTAGCGATCGAGATGTTTATGATCAGCGCCGTAGCGGTGATGATTGGGAAGAAACCAGTCCCCGTCCCCGTCGTCGTCCCGCTAGTGAAGAGACGAGCAGTAAACCGCCCCGCACTAGCCAAAAACGTCGTCCTCGCCCAATAATTGAGGATGATCCGCCATTTAAAGGGGAATACGTCGATTATCAACCGATCGATCCTAGCGATACGAGCGATCGAGAAGATTGGCAGAGACCGGATAATAGTGAACGGGAGTCGAGTAATGATAATCCGACTAGGTTTGATTATTAAGGAGTAGGTCCGATGACCAAAGCTCCCTTTTTACTGTTTATCTGCTTGTTTTTAGGGGTTATAGGCGGTTGTAATCTCAATAACCCCGGTTTCTCTACAGGAACCCTAAATAGTCGCTATAATGACGAAAAACCCGCCCTGAGCGGTGATGGTCGTTGGCTTGCTTTGCTGTCTAATCGTCGCGGTAGTAATCAGATGCTGCTTTATGATTTGCAGACAAAACAATACCAAGCCCTAGGGGGATTATATACGGGTCAAGAAATTACCGATAGCCCCAGTTTAAGCCAAACGGGGCGTTATCTGGCTTATGTGGTGATTATTGAGGGTCGTCCCGTCATCGCTTTATATGACCGCATTACCGATCGTTCTGAGTTATTGAGTCAAAATTATCGCGGTTGGTTGCGAAATCCCCGTCTTAGTCCCGATGGTCGTTATCTTGTCTTTGAGTCCGCTCGTCGGGGACAATGGGATGTGGAGGTTCTCGATCGCGGTCCGAATATCGAGTTAGATATTGCCGATGGCAGTCCCGTTGAAAGTCCCAAACCGTGAAACGTCATTTTTTTATTAGTCTTGTTGCTGTAATTAGTTTGTTAACTGGATGTGCGGGTTATCCCAGTTTATTGTCTTTTCCTTTCGATCGAGGGGGGAGAACTTTAAACAGTGCTGCTAGTGAATTAACTCCCTATCTTGCCTCTCGCTATCTCGTTTTTGCGTCCGATCGCAATGGTTCCCAAGCTATCTATCTTTTTGATGCCATCGATCGCCGTTTACTGTCTTTACCCGGACTAAATTCTCTCGATCAGATCGCTTCTAGTCCTTCCATTAGTGAAGATGGTCGTTATATCGTTTTTACTGCTAGTCGTCAGGGAAAAACGGCTATTTATCTGTACGATCGACAAACTCAACAGAGAAGGGAAATTGCTCCCGATCTGCTCGCGGAAGTACGCAATCCGATCATCAGTGCCGATGGTTCTAAAGTGGCTTTTGAAGCGGCAAAAAATGGGCAATGGGATATTATGATTTACGATCTATCCGGACGGGTATTAGTCAATGAAAATCAGTGATCATTAGATCTCTTGTAAAAATCAAAAATTGTTGTTAGGGTTAGGAGTCAGTAGCCAGTAGCCGGTCGTCAGGAGTCAGTAGTCAGGAGTCAGTAGTCAGTAGCCGGTCGTCAGTAGCCGGTCGTCAGGAGAATTAAGAATGAATAATAATCAACTGAATGGTCTATTTAAGGATTTTGTGCAATTTAATCCTTATTTTTGCCGTTTTTGAAACCTCAAAAACTATCTTAAACCCATAGCTTTTAGTCGATGTTCTAGAAATTGTTTTCCCTGTTTTTCCCCGTCAGCAATCAGACGCTGGATATTGGCAGGAGAGCGATCGAGTTTACTTTCGTAGTTGAGACTATTGGCTAATTCCGCCGACATTTCGATCATAGGAATATGGTAATCTTGATCGGGATCTTCCGGGAAAGATTTAGGAATTTTAAATGGTTCTGTTAAGGCGATCTCGCGCAAGAATTCTTCTTTAAAGGCTCCTTTGAGAAATAATTGATTGAGAAAGTCAATCTGATCGAGACCTTGAAATAGGGAAACATTGCCTTCTAATTCATTGCGGCGATCAGCAATATCATCGGATTGCACGGGTATCTTATCTCTAGAGGTGGGATTAATTTTAATTACCCAAATTTCATCGGGAATATTTTCGACTCCGACAAATTCACGGCGAATTAAAGAACGGATGGGGGGATTATCGGAAAATAGTCCATCCCAGTAGGCCATAGTTTCAATGGTGACGGCAGGAAAAATGTTAGGAACACAGGCAGAAGCTAGGATATGTTCAATTTTAACTGCTTCCTCGCGCGAGTTAAATTTACTTAATTTTCCTGTGAGGACATTACAGGCCCCCATTAATAAAATTGGTGGTTCTGGTTTAGCTCCCCAAGTGGCTAATTCCGAGAAGTCAATATGCGCTCTTAGTAACTGATCAAAGTTGGTAAAGCGACTGCGTAAACCATAGGTAGCTATAGAAAATAAGGTTTTAGTAATCGGAGAGGAAGGACTGAGATTATACTGGGGAATTAATCCTTTGCTGGCCAATTCTAGAGCTTTAATAGCTGAGTCATTAAATAGTTGTTCTTGGGGAGTTCGAGCGCTATTATCTTCCCAAAAATCAATCATTCTTTTCCAAACGATGCTATCACCTTTTTTGAGAGCATACCAGGTGAAAAAGGCACAGATAGCACCGCCAGAAGTACCACTGAGACTGACAATATTAAAGTAATCTTGTACTTTATTGTCAAATAATGCTTTTAATGCACCGGCAGTAAAAGCAGTTTGACTGCCGCCTCCCTGACAAGCGATCGCGATTTTGGCTTTCATAAATATCCTTTGAATGGCTTCTATCTAAGCCCTAGGCTTTTAATTTAAGGTTAATTGAAACCCTAGAATCAGACCCAAAAATATAGAAATTTTTCTGATTTTCAGAAGAGCTGCTCGGTAGATGTTGCCATCACTTCTAGAAAAGGATAAGTAGGTAGGTATTAAAAACTTTCAGATGCCCCCCTTATTAAGGGGGGATTAAGGGGGGATCCCCCCGCCTATCGGCACCCCCCTTATTAAGGGGGGCAGGGGGGATCGAACCTAAAATCCATTTTTAATTTAATTATAACCAGCTACTTATGGTTTCAAGGGAATTGTCTAGGTAATTAGCTGAAGCCATCAGCCTGCGGCTATATCCAAGCGATAATAACTAGAAAAATGGAAAAACTGATAACTGATAACTGATAACTGATAACTGATAGATTAAATCACCGTCCCGTCGGGAATAGTGGCATTTTTGAAAATAACCACGATGCCGCTGCGAACATAGAAACCTAAATCTTCGCGATTAGCTTCTTCCACACGATCTTTGTTAACAATTAAAACATTGGCACCAATGCGAGCATTTTTGTCCACAATTGCCCGACGAATAGTGGAACCGGGACCGATACCCACGGGAACTTTGGCATCTCGGACGAGACTTTCCCGTTCGGGGAAAGACTCATAAAAGTCGGCTCCCATCAGCATTGTATCCTCGATCGTGCAGTCTTTGCCGACTCGACTACGAATACCTAAAATCGAGTGATGGATGCGACATTCTTTGAGAATACAACCTTCAGAAATCATCGATTCTGTCACCGTACAATTGAGCATTTTTGTCGGTGGCAGATAGCGAGAACGGGTATAGATGGGGGCTTTTTCGTCGTAGAAACTAAAGGCGGGATTGGGTTGTTGGGTCAAGGCGAGATTAGACTCATAAAAGGCTTCAATCGTCCCGATATCTTCCCAGTAACCCTTAAATAAATAAGCCTGAAGATTGTAGTCTTTAGCGGCCGAGGGAATAATTTCCTTACCGAAATCGGTCTGTTCTTTATTGGCATCGAGCAGATCGATTAAAACATTCTTTTTAAAGACATAAATTCCCATGGAAGCGATGTAGGGACTTTGACGGGCCTGGTCGGGACTTAAGCCTAAAATCGTCGTATCTACCCGCATTCTTTCCAATTCTGCCCCTTTGGGTTTCTCATAAAAATCGACAATTCGCCCCGAATCATTAATTTTCATCACCCCAAAAGCGGAGGCCCGACGTTCATCGATGGGAACCACCGATAAAGTGATATCGGCGTTGGTTTCCCGATGGCGTTCGATGAACTTGCTGTAGTCCATGCGATAGAGATGATCTCCCGAGAGAATCAGATATTCATCGATATCCCAATCCTTCATCGTCCAGATATATTGTCGTACTGCGTCGGCCGTGCCTTGGAACCATTGAGGATTTTCCATGGTTTGTTGAGCGGCCAAAACTTCCACGAAACCATCACTAAAACCCGTAAAATTATAGGTACGATTGAGGTGACGATTGAGGGAAGCGGAATTAAATTGCGTCAACACATAGATTTTGTCAATCTGGGAGTTAATACAATTGCTGACGGGAATATCGATTAAGCGATATTTTCCCGCTAGGGGGACGGCAGGTTTTGCCCGCAGTTTCGTTAACGGATAAAGGCGAGTTCCAGCCCCGCCACCTAAGATAATAGCTAATACTTTTTTCACGCGCGTAACCCTCGCGATTGGCTGTTTCCTTCTCAAAGTAAGTGTAGGATGATAGCGCACCTTATTGATAGAGGGGAAACAAAAATCTAGATCTAAAAGTCATCAAGAGGGAATTGATCGGAGTCTTTGCGGATAAATTGGCTAAAATCATGAATTTTTGGGCTAAATCATTAATATTCACCTTTTTTCTCCCTTTACCGTACCTAATGCCCGCCACGGTGACAGGCGATCGCTGTTCTTGGTTAGCCCAAGGTTCCGATGTACAGACTTTCGGTAAACAGGGCCAAAGCGGAAAAGCTGGCAAGGTCGGCGGCCAAGGCAAAAATAGTGACAGTTTAACCCTTTTTCTCGATGGTTCTCCCCTAAAACTCGATATTTCAGGACAAAAAGGGGTCGATGGTGAAAATGGCAGCAATGGCAGCGATGGCAACTGTAGCGGTCAACCGGGCAACGTAACCAGAAATCTCCAGGCGGCCGGTGGTGGTAACGGTGGCAATGGGGGTGATGGGGGTGATGGAGGCAATGGCGGCGCTTTAACCCTCTATGCCACTAATTTAGATTTTTTAAGACAAGTAACGGTCAATGCAGCCGGAGGCGCTGGGGGTTTTGGGGGTCAGGGAGGCCAGGGGGGCAAGGGTTGTCGCTGTTCCCAACCCTTCTGGACAATTCAAACCTGCAGCGGTAGGCCGGGTGATGCCAATTATAGCTGTACCACCAGAGAATTTAGCTGTCAGGATGGTCTCGATGGGGCGACGGGTAATAGTGGTCGTAACGGTCGCGAGGGTCGTTTAGGACAGTTAACTTTAATTCAAATCGATCGCCCTTTAACTGCCGATCAACCGAGCGCAACTGTTCCCCTTTCGGAGTTAAAAGAACGGGGTTATATTCTATCTAAAAATACTTGGGAAACTCGCACCGGGGCAATGTCTTTGTTTGCCCCCGGTTCCCTGATCGATGATCAATATCGGATTTTAGTAGATCGCTCGGAACGTTCTTTTATTTTAATTTGGAATGCGCCCCAAGAGTTTAACCGGTTTACTAATCAGCGTTTTACTTTAACCCTCGATGATCAAAAGGAAATGAGGGTAACTGTCCCCAGTGAACTCTGGATCGAGGGAACCACTCAAAAACGCAATAATGTTACGGAATTTGTCGTTTATAATGCTGTTTTTGAACGAGATGTCACCCAATTAGAAGCAAAAGATATTACAGGAAATGGTACTGATTTAAGGCTTTTTCTCGAAGATAAAGCTTCCCAATCGAATTTAATCGGCACTAAATTTAAAGTGCGTTATCGCGTCACTCGTTGGCAAGCAGACGACCTGCAAACCAGTCCGAGAACCGATTTTGTCACTCGCTACGAAGGAGATATGCCCGCTAATTTGATCCGACAGGAGGGTAATCAATTTATTCTCGATATCGGTCAATTACCCTTACCTGTGGAATCTTTGCGATCGGGTACGGGGATAGAAATTGAGTTACTTGCTACTCGTTCTTTTGCCGGTTATTCCAAAGAACAAAAACTCGTCATCCGCGACACGATTAAAGGGGCAAATATCCCACGGAGATAAGTCAAAAAAGCTCCCTTGTCCTTTCTCCGGCGCAGTCTTAACCAGTAATTTAGATAGTCAACTTAAGTAGCTGGTTATAATTAAATTAAAAATAGATTTTAGGTTCGATCCCCCCTTAGTCCTAGGGTTGATTCATAGTAGGGTTGATTCATGAATCAACCCTACCCTTAGTCCCCCCTTGATAAGGGTGGTGTCTGATAATTTTTAACGCCTACCTACTTACCAAAAGGCTCTAAAATATGTTGAGAGGAAGACCGGTTCTTCTCTGGGGAAACCAGGAGAATGTCCCGATCAGCGATCAATGGCTACCCTGAAGGAGAAAATCAAGGGAAAGATGGGCAATATTTTAAGTGTGGCGCCGATGATGGATTATACCGATCGCCATTTTCGCTATTTTTGGCGACAAATTAGCCGTCGTCCCCTTCTCTACACGGAAATGATCACGACGATGGCGATTAAACACGGCGATCGCTATAAGTTGCTGGGGTTTTCCCTAGCAGAAAAACCTCTCGCTTTGCAGTTAGGGGGTGATAATCCCTATCTTTTGGCAGAATGCGCTAAAATAGCCGAAGATATGGGTTATGACGAGGTAAATCTCAATGTGGGTTGTCCTAGTTCTCGGGTAAAAGAGGGCAATTTCGGCGCTTGTTTGATGGCTAACCCGGAATTAGTCGCGAGGGGAATATCGGCAATGAATCAAGCTGTATCGATTCCCGTGACTGTAAAACAGAGAATTGGCATTGATCATCAGGATAGTTACGAAAATATGGCCAATTTTGTCCGTATTGTCGCAGATGCCGGTTGTCAACGTTTTACCATCCATGCGCGGAAAGCTTGGTTACAGGGATTAAGTCCCAAGGAAAATCGCACCGTTCCCCCCCTGCGTTACGATGATGTTTATCGCCTAAAAAATCAGTTTCCCCATTTGTTTATTGAAATTAATGGCGGTATCATTAATTTAGAACAGGCTAGACAACATTTACAATTAGTAGATGCGGTCATGATCGGTCGGGCAGCCTACGATAATCCCTATTTATTTGCCACAGTCGATCGAGATTTTTATGGGGAATCGGTTACTCCTCCTACCCGGGAAGAAGTAATCAAAAAAATGCTTCCCTACATCGATGAGTGGGTGAGTAAAGGTTATAAATTACACCAGATCAGCAAACATCTTTTACAGCTTTTTGCCGGTCAGCCCGGAACTAAGGCCTGGAAGCGTTATATTAGTGAAAATAGCCATTTTCCTGGGGCCGATTCCGGGGTAATCTGGCAAGCTTTACAGCAGGTAAACTCCCTAAATGATCTGGCTAATCTGTCAGCTTCCCATTGATTTATTTTCTTTTCTATGATTACCCAATCCTCAATTACTGCCGGGGTAAAAAATTCAGCTATGGCGGATTTTGTTTATCAACCTCCCCGGGCAGCTATCACAGCTAAACGTATTTTAATTAAACCTAATTTAGGTTATCCTGTGCCACCACCAGTAACGGTTAGTCTGCCGGTATTAAGTCAAGTTTTGCGGGGATTGAGAGGGGTAAATCCAGGGGCAGAAATTATCTTGGTAGAGGGAGTATGTTCGGCTATTTCTTTGAGAGAAATTATCGATATTTTGGGAGTAAAATCTATTCTCGATCCTGGAATAACTATTCTTGATGCTGATAGTTTACCCCAGCAAGAATATCCGAATCTTTCCCCTTTTCCTGTCCGGTTTCCCTCGATGTTTGCCCCTAAAATTATCGAAGAAGTGGATTTTCGGATCACGATTGGAACCTTAAAATGCACCCATTTAAAGGATAAACCCCTGATTTCTGCTTCTTTAAAAAATCTCTATGGACTCTTTCCCCGTAGTCATTATAAAGCCCGTAGTCCCAACTCGCGGGGGCAATTACATCGCCCTTCCGTACCGCTAATTTTACAGGATGTTTATTTTTGTATCGGTCATCTTTTTGATGGGGCAGTGGTGGACGCTAATCTTAAATATTTTAGTAGCAATTGGCGACCGGATCGAGGAAAATCTATTCCTCTCGGTCAGGTGTTTTGGGGTGATGATATGATTAGCGTGGATCGCAGTGCTTGTCTGTTAGGTGATGAACCAATGCCAAGTTATTTAGATGCGATCGATTTGCTTCGTTCTCAACTTTTAAACGGAACCAATTAGGGTTAAAAAAGTTTCTTGGTGGGGTTAGGAGTCGGTCGCCGGTCGTCGGGAGGGGAAGTCAGAATAACAGAATGACCTCGCGCAATCCTGTTTAAAAAATATACAGGAGAGTGGGGATCACCGGAGCGGGGGGAACAATCCATAACTGGGTTTTTACGGAAGCGATCGAGGTAGGGTTTGGCATTCTCCAAGATTACCCCATTGTCGAGTGAACTGCTCTTTAGGTTGCCCAAAAACCCCCCTCGGTGAAGATGTCAAGCGTCTATCCAGATGCTGCCGTCTTCGATGCGAAGGGGATAAACGGGTAAAGCTTGGGGTTGAGAAACTGCCGCCATCGCTTTGTTAACCACAGGGGGCCAGGTAATCCAGTCTTTGACAGCACCACTACAGAGATCAAAAGAACTACGATGCCAGGGACAAACGATCGCGCCATCCTCGGTAATTTGGCCCTTCGTCATCGATAATTTTAAATGAGGACAACGATTACCGACGGCGTGGAATTGACCGTTATTGTTAATCAAGAGAATGGAACTGTCCCCCACTTTTACCACTTGACGGGCGCCGGGGGCAAGGGAATCTACAGATAATACTTTTGTCCAACTCATATTTTTATTTAACCAAGGGAGAGATCGAGAATTGTTTCGGGGTAATTTTGGGCAATAATGTCCTGTTTGGCCCATTGTTGGTAATCTTGCAACAATTGACTCATTAAACGCTGTTTAATCCGCAATAAAACCCCTTTTAAGAGGCTATTGCCGGCGATTTCTAACAGCGGACGCGGGGTTAACCATAATGGCGGTGGTAGGGCAACTTTCACCTCAAGATTGGCTTTCCCCGCTAGATAGGTTTGATTATTTTTTTCCACAGGAGCGAGTTTGCCTTTAACATTGAGGCTAAAGCGATCGTTGATATAATCAATACCTTTGATCTGACAGTCTTCTGATTGCAAAAATATCGTCCCCTCAGAGGTAGCCCAGACATTGAGAATAACCGTGGGCTGAAAATAGTACATATTCAAGAAGTTTAGGGGACGCATTTTTAGGCGAAACCGATGCTCAGACAAGTGTTCTGTTAAGCTAGTCTCAACGATAGCCTGTACTAACCTTTGCGGTTGGCGCAGATAATGCTGAATCGGGATGGTTTGTTCGGCAACAACAATTTCTAGGGATTCGGCAGCGGTAAAAGTTACTTCCATAAGTTGGCTATTTTAAATTTGTCTCCCTTCTTAATTTTACTTGACAAAACTTACACTTTTCGACAGTCCAGATGTAGAAATTTTACCGCTAAGAGGGGACACAAACCAGATTTTTGACCAAAGTTAGGCTTTTTTCAGTGATCAGTGATCAGTGGGGGGTTTTAAGTCAACAGTGGGGGAGAAGGGGAATTATGAATTATGAATTATGAAGTGGGAAGAATAAATAAAAATAATCTCCTGACTCGGAGAATTCTGTCTCCTGACGACCGACTCCTGAATTCTAACCCAATGGTAGATGTTGGATTTTTCCAGGAGTTCTATTTTCCGACAAAGATAAGCAAAAATTATCTATTGACTCCAAAAGCTTGAGAATATTTAAATTAACATTCCGCAATATTTACAAATTCTTAAAAATTAATTGAGAAAGATTTTTATTTAACAACGATGTTATCATAGTTACAGCGATTTTACTGAATTTCATAATGGGTTATTCTGTGCTTTTTTGGGCAGCAATGGTTGAAACCCTTGCCACACCTACAAGGTAATCCTAATTAAGACGGTTAAATCAGTCAATTTCACCGGCAACGATGATCTTTTTTTTGTGTAGTTTTATTGCAAAAAAAAAGTTTTTTTGACAAAAAGCACAAAGTATGATATGAACCGAACGTATTTCTGGCTGCCAGTAGTTATTGCAGAGTGGGAGTTGGGGAGAAGGGAGAAGAGCAAAGAGAGAAGGGAGTGGGGGAATTATGAATTGGGGAGGTGGGGAGGTGGGGAAGTGGGAAGTGTCGTGAAGTTAAGTCCAAAAGATCAACAGGCTCTACAATGATAACAAGTGAGACCTCTAGGGAAAGGAAAATAATCATGGTTCTTCGTTACTTGGTATGGTTCGATAGGGGGGCATAAATCGACTAAATCCTTATCTGGTAAGAGACTTAATTGATTAGTTCGCTCTATATCAAAAACAATTAACAAAAATCGCTAAATGCCTTTCTATATAAGGGT
>NZ_JAPZRB010000493.1:0-2331 GCF_027531105.1 Microcystis sp. LE18-22.4A | reverse complement strand
TGCCCGCTTTGAGAGACTTCGCTAAAAAGTAAACCCCTGTTAACCAATTACTCTCATCGCTGTGAGTCCCGAAATCTTCAATCATTCTAGCTGAAAAGGTGGGCGTTAGAATCCATAAGAAAGGCAATTCTGCGACCGTCAGAGTTTTGTTTGACCGTTTCGCTTTTCTCAAGATTTCGCCATGAACCGCGTATAACTTTGACAAACAACCGCGAATCTCTACCTCGGTCGGGGGATTGCGAAAAGGTTCAAATAAACAGGAAGTAGCCGCCATTTTTCCGAGTAATCCTAAAGGTAACTCAGTGGGAGGAGGTGAGCTAAATGGTTCAAACCAGACATCAATTTCTTGAACCTCACTTTTTACTTTCTTACTTTTTCCAATCGTCCCTAGAGGTGTTAGTAATTCCTCCAGATATTCCTTAGCAAATTGGTCATGAATTTGGCGAGTCATTAAAATTAATAATCAAGCATAAAAAGGACGGTAATAATCTTATTATATCATTAATTAAAAAGGAATCCAATCGACAAATCGATCCATTCTTCTGCTTCGGTAGTTTCCCAAATCATAATTAATTCTTCGGCTAGTTTTCCCATTGTTGTTGTGGGACGTATCCAAAACAGTCCCCAGATTTGTTGATTTTTTTGTCAATATTCCTCTAAATGTTCAGGCATACTGGTACGATTATCTGTCACTAACGTTGAGATAATCAGGGTCAAGAGTTCCTAACGGTGGTGTATTCGGCTCTCCAACGCGTAAAATATCTATCTCTGGATTTAACCTTAAGACAGCAATTTTCAAGCGGGGGGATAAGTTTTCATACAGTAAAAACTTGAATCTTCTAATTCTAACCCTTCAATTTTACTGAAATGCTTTTGATTATGGGTAATTAATACTAAATTATTCGCTATAGCTACTCCTGCAATTAAGAGATCGATGTCGTCAAGAGGAGTCCCTTTTTTCCTTAAGTCGGCATAAATTTTAGCTGATGTTGTCACCGATTCTTCGGTTAAAAGTAAAATTTGATTCAGTCGGGAAAATTCCAAAAACTTGTCAAGCTGTTTCTGGGCATCTCGATGTTTTAAACCGCTCAAGATTTCATAATGAGTAATCAAGCTAAAACTTAATTGTCTGTATTCTTGGAGATATAAATTACAAGAATGAACGACTTGGGGATGATTGCGGAAAAACAAAGAAAGAATATCAGTATCAAGTAAACAAGGTTTCAAATCTCGAATCTCCGCGATAAAGAATTTTGACGACGCTGTTCTACTTCCTCACAAAAATTTCTAAAATCTTCTTCAGGAATATCTTCCCAAATCCCCGCAAACTTGATAATTTTCTTACCTTCAGACGGAAGCTGAGAGAGTTCTTCTTCAGGGAAGTTCAGATTTAACTTATCGACTTGAGTTATATCCGAAGAAATTAGATGAGTTTCTAGAACCGTTTTGAGTCGATTTAAAACATCTTTTAGAGAGCTATCTTGGTGATTAATTAGTTCTAATTCTGGAAATTTTACCGAATATCCATCGGGATTTTTGGAGATAATAATACTGATTTCATTAACCATTTTTATCTCCCCTATCTAACTCTAAATTTTTCAGAATTTTTACTTTCCTATTATAGCAAAATAAGCCTTTAAAATCAGGGCAATATTTTTAGTTCATCAGGCTTTGGCTGAACAATCTTAGCCGTCACCGTCCCCACCACATACTGCTCCCTAAGAACAGCGATCGCCTCTCCAACTCCACAATACTCCAACGGGTATTGGTTAGGCGGTCGCTCGTTCCTTACTCCCACTTCATCGCATAGAGTTCGTCCAGTTTGCACTCAAAAAACTGGGCTAGTTTGCCGGTGCTGAGACTGTCGAGCCTTTTAAGTCTGCCCCTGATCAGACTTCTGATAGTGGATTGGGCTACACCTGTCCGCTCCGACAGTTCGGCGATGCTTAAGCCTTTTTCAGCCATTAACGCCTCTAGGTTGCTGTAGAAGTACAGTTCCTTCTCCTTATCGATCCATTCTTCCGCTTCGCCGGTTTCCCAAATCATACTGATTCCTGCTTCCAATCCTCTGAAAGCTCCCTTCGCTCGGCTTCTTCTCTAATCAGTTGCTCAATTGCTTCAGAACGAGTCACGCGGCGATCAAAGGCAAGCCTGTCCAGGATGTGGCTGGCAGATTCAGTCAGCATAAACTGCTTCTGCTTCTTGGTTTCACCATATTTTTCTCGTTCCGCTCTTTTGTCTATGACCGCAGGAAACCCCATATCTGTTTACCTCAATAACTTTTAACCAGTATAGCACTTCAGACATTTATCCCTTTAGATATTGACATAT
>NZ_JAPZRB010000637.1:0-3241 GCF_027531105.1 Microcystis sp. LE18-22.4A | reverse complement strand
GCGCTTTGACTAATTGTTAGTGCTAACTTCCGTGGTTTCAACAATTGCCGTCGGTTGGCAGGGAGTGGGTTGAAATTTCTCTGGAAAAGAGAAGCCTAAAAATGATGCGATCGCAAATATGGTGCTGATAATTTTGGCAAGACTAACAAGGTCTTCTCTGTACTTTAACCAATATTTATACATAATCATCAATCCTTTTACTTAGGAGGTGAACTATCTTTAGATTAAAAAAATTCTGATTATTTGTCGTTACTCAAAAGTCATGAAAATGGTACTTTTTTTAGGTACTCTCAAGTAACCTGACAGGGTACTGAAAAGTAATCTTAAGTCCTGTTGCCCTTAAAAAATGATGATGAATGAACTAAAAATGACTGAAATTAAAACCCTTTCATGGACTGAATTAGAAATGCTGGTTAATGATCTGAAAAAAAAGCATACAAACAAGGGATTAACGGACGTGGAGACAAAAATATTAAAAGGTATTTTTGATGATAAAAAATATGCTGATCTAGCGGAAGAAATTAGTCAAGAAGAACAGTCAATCAAGAATGCGGCTCATAAGTTATGGAAAATCTTGTCCGAGCAAATGGGTGAAAAGATTGACAGTAACAATCTGATTACTGCTTTAAGTCGATGGAAATTACAACCAGAATGTAATCAAAAAAACACAAATTATGACGGAAAATTTTCTGGTGCTGTGGTTTTTACTGCTTCTGAAAATAAAAAGAAACAGATATTAACGCTATTAGAACTTTTAAGAAAAATAACCGATGATCAGGAAATAACAATAACTGACATAGAACAAGGTAGTATCAAATTAACTCTCAAGGGTTCTCAAAAAAGTTTAGAAAAAATTGAATCCCTATTCAAATCGGGTAAATTGAACAAAATTTCGGGAGATATTACAGTTGAAAATGTTCAATTTACCGAAGATAATTGTTTAGCTTTTACCATAGCAGGTGATGTTAATGCAGATGAGATAACCTATTTAAAATCTACTATCATAGGACAAAATTTAGCAGAATCACCAAAGCAACTGGCAGAAGAATCGTCAGCAAACCCCTTGATTGTCAAGACAGTAAGTACAAATGAAGCATCTAAAGAAATTAACAATAAACTAATTGAATCTATTAAAAAACCTAACTTCCTCCAGCGCATTATAAGAAGATATAGAAGGATTAACCTGAGAGAGGCTGACCTGAGAGAGGCTGATCTGAGTTGGGCTAACCTGAGATGGGCTGACCTGAGATGGGCTGACCTGAGTGGGGCTATCCTGAGTGATGCTAACCTGAGTGGGGCTGACCTGAGTGATGCTAACCTGAGTGCGGCGGAAGTTAAAAAGGCTATCTTTATCGATGCAACGGGTATCACTCCCGAACAAAAACAGGATTTGATTCAACGAGGGGCAATTTTTGGGGATACTTCTAATGAAGCATCTAAAGAAATTAACAATAAACTAATTGAATCTATTAAAAAACCTAACTTACCCCAGCCCATTTTTGAAAGGACTAATCAGAAAGAGGCTGACCTGAGAGGGGCTAAACTGAGAGGGTATATCCTGAGAGAGTATATCCTGAGTGGGGCTATCCTGAGTGAGGCTGACCTGAGTGAGGCTGACCTGAGTGGGGCTGACCTGAGTGCGGCTATCCTGAAAAGGGCTGACCTGAGTGCAGCTATCCTGAAAAGGGCTGACCTGAGTGCAGCTATCCTGATTGAGGCTAACCTGAGTGGGGCTAACCTGAGTGGGGCTGAACTGAGAGGGGCTATCCTGATTGAGGCTGACCTGAGAGGGGCTAACCTGAAAGAGGCTATCCTGAGTGGGGCTAACCTGAGTGGGGCTGACCTGAGTGCAGCTATCCTGATTGAGGCTAACCTGAGTGGGGCTGACCTGAGAGGGGCTAACCTGAAAGAGGCTATCCTGAGTGGGGCTAACCTGAGTGGGGCTGACCTGAGAAGGGCTGACCTGAGTGATGCTATCCTGAAAAGGGCTGACCTGAGTGCAGCTATCCTGATTGAGGCTAACCTGAGTGAGGCTGACCTGAGTGGGGCTAACCTGAGAGGAGCTAACCTGAGTGGGGCTGACCTGAGTGCGGCTATCCTGAAAAGGGCTGACCTGAGAGGGGCTTTCCTGAGTGAGGCTAACCTGAGTAAGGCTGACCTGAGTGGGGCTGACCTGTGGGGGGCTAACCTGATTGAGGCTGACCTGAGAGGGGCTGAACTGAGTGAGGCTAACCTGAGTAAGGCTGACCTGAGAAAGGCTAACCTGAGTGGGGCTGAACTGAGAGGGGCTATCCTGAGTGGGGCTAACCTCAGTGAGGCTGACCTGAGTGGGGCTAACCTGAGAGTGGCTATCCTGAGTGAGGCTATCCTGAGTGGGGCTGACCTGAGAGGGGCTGACCTGAGAGGGGCTTTCCTGAGTGAGGCTAACCTGAGTAAGGCTGACCTGAGAAAGGCTGACCTGAGTGGGGCTAACCTGAGTGGGGCTGACCTGAGTGGGGCTAACCTGAATGAAGCTGACCTGAGTGGGGCTGACGTTAAAAACGCTATCTTTATCGATGCAATGGGGATCACCCCCGAACAAAAACAGGATTTGATTCGACGAGGGGCAATTTTTGGGGATAATTCTAACGATCGCAGTAAAGTATTAGTTTAAAACAGCCTTTGATCTCCACCTTCAGCAGAGATTTAGGTAGGGTGGGCTGAATAAATGTGAAATATAGACGAGATAAGGGGTTTGGCAGCCTGTTTGACCAAGCAGCTTCATAGTGGCTCAAAAACCTTGTATCTTAACCGGCGATCGCTCCTACTTTTTCAGCCAACCCATAATTAATGGGAAAGGACTTGACTTTGCCGGCGATTTGCGCTATGCTTTTCTTATAATGGGAGTCTGTGCAAAAATTTTTAGACCCACAGATTTCCATTATGAATAAAATCTTTTAAAAATATTATCCCAAAATCTGCCGACAAAAGCAAGCAAAATTTTGCCGATAATTGTTAAGTTTTGTTAACAAAGAAATACAGAGATCAGCAAGGTCAAAAAATCGAAGTCTCTTGCTGATCTTGTTTGTCGCTTAACCTATGATTAGGTTAGGCGAATTTGGCGCTTTGACTAATTGTTAGTGCTAACTTCCGTGGTTTCAACAATTGCCGTCGGTTGGCAGGGAGTGGGTTGAAATTTCTCTGGAAAAGAGAAGCCTAAAAATGATGCGATCGCAAATATGGTGCTGATAATTTTGGCAAG
>NZ_JAPZRB010000504.1:0-12120 GCF_027531105.1 Microcystis sp. LE18-22.4A | reverse complement strand
ATCGAGAATTTGAAAATAAAGAAGAACTGGAAAAAGTAGTCAATCAGCTTTTAAATGAAGGGGGATTGATTATTAAATGGAGTAGAAAACTTAAAAATAAGGGTAATGCTGTCAATGTAACTTAAATGCGTAAAAGCTTAGTAATAATCTGGTGGCAGATAACTTTATTTAACTTCATCTCCCCGATGAAGTGGACTCTGAGAGTGAGTTAGCAAGGCCTAAGCCACCGCCAGGATCCTAGACAGTGCCAAATTGCTGTGTTAGAGTGATAAATACTAGGAATAATCGGTCAATCTTCCTATACTAGCGTCTATGCAAGCATCGGTAGTTACTCTTCAAGAAATTATTCAAGGCAACACACAATATATAATTCCACTATTTCAGCGCACTTATAGTTGGAAAAAGAAAGATTGGGAAGATTTATGGGATGACATCAGCTATTTATACGGTCAAGAAAACCCTCGTCCCCATTTTATGGGTTCGATAGTTAAAACTCAAGTTTCGCTTAACTCTGGCGTGGTCAATAAATATCTGCTAATTGATGGACAGCAACGTTTAACGACTATTTTTCTGCTCTTTGCTGCCTTGCGAGACGTAGCGAAAGACAAACAAAAACACGAGTTAAGTGAAGAAATTAAGATAACATTTCTTGTTAATTCGTTTAAAAAAGGTTCTGATTACTTTAGAATTCAACCTACCCAATTAGATCGAGAATATTTTCAGTCTGTAATCAATAACAAAATCAGTGACAAGGAAAATACCATATCCCAATGTTATTTCTTTTTTAAAAGAAAGATTAATGAACAACCATATTCGTTAGATAAACTAACAGAAGTTATCTGTAATAACTTATCCTTGGTCAATATAACTCTTGGTAATGATGATGATCCCTACCTAGTATTTGAAAGTTTGAATGCCACGGGGCAGCCTTTAACTGAGGCCGATTTAATTCGTAATCATTTATTTATGAAGGTTCGTCAAGAGGAGCAACAGACACTATATGATAGATACTGGCTGCCGATGCAAAAAAACCTAGGAGATAATTTAACAGAATTTATCCGTCACTATTTATCAAAAAGTGGGGCAGAAATTAGAAATAACGAAATTTATTCTGCCTTTAAAAATAAACTAGCTGATAATAATCCTGCTCTCTATATAGAGGACTTATATACATTTTCTATGTATTATGCCAAACTAATCACTCCCACGCTTGAAACTAATTCTAGTATTCGTAAATATCTCGATTCTTTCCAAGGTCTAGAAGTCTCTACTATCTATCCATTTCTTTTAAATTGTTATGATGACTGGGAAAATAGCAAATTATCTGAAAAGGATTTTATAGAGGTTTTGAAAACCCTTGAAAACTTTCTTGTTCGTCGTTTTGTTTGTGGTATTCAGACCCGCGGACTTAATAAAACTTTTGCTTTACTATATTCCCAAGTTCAGAAAGATGCTGCTTTAAACTCTGAACCTTTTATTAAAAGATTAAAAATCTCTCTTCAAAAGAAAGACTACCCAAAAGATAATGATTTTAAAGAAAAGTTAATAACTATCAAACTATACGGAGGAAATCGCAGCGAAAAAGCGAAAATTATTCTTGGTGCGATCGAAGAATCTTTTGGTCATCGAGAAACTATAAATTTAAGTGATTCTCGCCTGACTATTGAACATATTATGCCGCAAAAATTAAATGATAAGTGGAGAGATTATTTAGGAACAGATGCAGATATTACTCATCAACTTCTTGTGCATACTTTGGGTAATTTAACCCTGACGGCTTATAATGGAGAACTGTCGGATAAAGATTTTTATCACAAGAAAGAAGAACTCCATAAAAGCCATCTTGAAATCAATAAATACTTTGATAGTATTAACTCATGGCAAAAAGAAGATATTGAACAACGTGCGGAATATTTGGCCGAGCGTATTATAAAAATTTGGAGTTATTTTGGCGATGATTCGCTGCCGGTCAATGAAACTGCATCCGTCAAGGATACAAAACCAAAAAAACTAATTATTCGTGGTAAACAACAAACAGTAAAAACTTGGAAAGATGTACTAATTTGTACCCTGAATACTCTCTATGATCTAGACCCTGAAAAGTTTCAAGAGATTGTGCTAGAGTTTCCTCGCTTTTTATCGAAAGATGACACAAAATTTCGCCGACCTCAAAAACTTGAAAATAATGTTTTTATAGTAGAAACTAATTTTTCCGCCAAAGATATCTACTATTTTTGTGTAAAAGGAGTAGAAACTATGGGATTATCCTCAGAGGATTGGTCAGTGGAGAGAGAACCTAAATAATCACTCCACCATCTCTTGACAAATCGCATTAATTGTGCATTACTATATCTCGCTCCATCCTGATATTTTTCTGAAGCTAGAAGGGTATATTAAGAGAGATTACGATCACCGCTTATTGAGATAAATCTATTATGCTGATTTACTTTATTCATGGAGTGGCAACAAGAGATGCTAGTTATGCCAATAAATTAATTAAACTAATTGAAGAAGAATATAAACGCAAAAATATGAGTCAATCCCCCCGTATTCTAGCACTGGATTTTGATGGTGTTCTTTGTGATGGCATGATCGAGTATTTTCAGATTAGCAAACGCACCTATGAAACCCTTTGGCCGGAAATAATTCCCGAGGATTTTTTCCCGAGGTTTTCGCAACTTCGTCCCGTTATCGAAACCGGTTGGGAAATGCCTTTACTGTTGCGATCGCTCGTTCTCGGTATTCCCGACGGGGAAGCTTTAAATAATTGGCCGTCAATTGCTCAAAATCTGCTAGAAAGGGATAAAATAGCGAAAAAAGTTCTCTCAAATGCTCTCGATGGTCTTAGGGATCAATGGATTGAGTCGGATCTAGAGTCTTGGTTAGCCTTACATCAATTTTATCAACCCGCGATCAATCGCCTGGCCTCTCTTTTAGACTCGGATTTTTTGGTCTATATTATCACTACAAAAGAAAGTCGTTTTGTCAAGCAATTGTTACAAAAAGTAGCAATTAATTTTCCAGCAGCGAGATTAATTGGCAAGGAAATTAAACAGCCGAAATACCTGACTATTCAGCAAATACTAGCTGATTTACCAGAATCTCCCGCTAATTTGTGGTTTGTCGAGGATCGTCTCGATGCGTTGGAATTAGTGGAGCAACAAGCCGATTTAAACGATGTGGGCTTATATTTAGCCGATTGGGGATATAATACCGCCCAAATGCGCCAAAAAGTTGCTCAAGATACCCGCATTAAGCTTTTATCCCTATCTCAATTTGCGGCAGACTTCACCCACTGGTAGAGTCGGTGACGAAAAATATTAAAACTTCGTCCATTCCCCCATGAGCATTGTTAAGCTTTCTTCATACACTTGTACTAATTGTCAATTTCTTCTACAATGGTCATAGGTCGATATTTTAGAAATTTTGTGGATCTATGATTGACTGCCTGACTGTGGCTCGCTACTTTATTATCAGAGCTTACGAGGATGGTATGGACGCTGAAATGACTAATATGAAAGTCCAAAAGCTTTTATATTATGCACAGAGCTTGCATTTGGCCCTATACGATGAACCATTGTTTAAGGAGGAAATTCAAGCATGGCGTTACGGTCCGGTTTGTCCTGCTGCTTATAAGTTCTACAGTGATTTTGAGGCTGAACAATTACCAATTCCTCGCCAAGAATGCCTGTCTGGGCTGCCATCGGAGAAAAAAGAACTTTTAGCAGAAATTTGGCAATATTTCGGTAACTACCACGCCTATCGGTTGAGTGACATGACTCACGCGGAATTTCCTTGGAAAAAGGCTCGTAAAGGTCTGCCACCAGAAGAAAGTTCCACAGAGCCAATTCTCCTTGATGATATGAAAGCATTAGGTTATCAAAAGCTTGATTTGATAGAACAGGAACATCCGGCCTACAAAGCAGCCATGTCTGAAGTTTTGAAGGAAGCATTGGCGACGGAATCTTCTCATCGTATTGGGAAAGGAGAAGTGCATGACTGGCTCAATTCCCTTCTCGATTGAATCTTCTGACAACTTCGAGCGCTCTTTCAAAAAACTGGCAAAAGTTCACAAAAATAGCTTTGTTGAACTTATTGCCAAAACTTTAGAAGATTTAATCGACGACCAATATCCTCATAACTCCCGTCAGGAACCTCTACCGGGGAAAATTCAGTTGCCGGAAGGCTGGACTTTTCATAAGCTCCATATCCGGGTTTCAAAAGGTGCTGCGGGGCAAATTAGATTAATGTATTTAGTGAGCGCGACTACCTACACAATTAAACTGGTTTGGATTTATAGCCATGAGCAGTTTGTCAAACGTCCTGCTGATGCCGATTTGAAAGCTATTATCCGAGAGATTCTGGATTTTTAGGCAGAAATCTACTTCTTGCTGGGTTAGGACGCATATTAAACTGATGGGTAAACTAAGCTAAGACGCATTTAAACCGCTTATTCTTAGATTAGCCGAACCTCCCCCAATCCCTTTACTGTTGCCTTTTGCAAGAGTGCCTCTTGCCTCGTCTCAACAAGCAATTTAAATTACGAACAGCTTATCTAACTTATCGTCGTCTAACCTACCCGACATTATCTGCTATACTAAAAAGCGTAGTCGTTATGAGTTGCATTTACGGTTATGACTGTCGAGAATTTAGTCATTATTGGTTCGGGACCCGCGGGATATACGGCGGCGATTTATGCGGCGCGTGCGAACTTAAAACCCTTGATGTTTGAGGGTTTCCAAGCGGGAGGCATTCCGGGGGGACAATTGATGACCACCACAGAAGTAGAAAATTTCCCCGGTTTTCCCGAAGGAATCACCGGTCCGAAGCTGATGGAAAGAATGAAGGAACAGGCCGAAAGATGGGGGACCCAATGCTATACCGAAGATGTTATCTCGGTGGATTTAAGTCAGCGTCCTTTTACCATTCGTTCCACGGACCGGGAAGTTAAGGCCAATAGTATTATTATCGCCACGGGAGCCACCGCCAAACGCTTAGGATTACCCAGCGAAGCCCAATTCTGGAGTAACGGGATTTCCGCTTGTGCTATCTGTGACGGTGCTACACCGATATTTAGAGAGGAAAACCTCGCTGTGATTGGTGGCGGTGACTCGGCGGCAGAAGAAGCCGTATATTTAACTAAATACGGCTCTCACGTCCATTTATTGATACGCGGGGAAGCGATGCGTGCCTCGAAAGCAATGCAGGACCGGGTGTTAAATAATCCGAAAGTTACCGTTCATTTTCACACCCAAGCGGTGGATGTGTTCGGTACAGGCAGTAAAATGGAGGGATTACGCATTAAAAACTCGCAAACGGGAGAAATCAGCGAATTAGCCGTTAGAGGGTTATTTTATGCCGTCGGTCACACTCCCAATACTTCCCTATTCCAAGGACAACTAGAATTAGACGAGGTGGGTTATGTGAAAGTCAAACCGGGGACTGTTGCTACCAGCGTCGAGGGGGTTTTTGCCGCCGGAGATGTGCAGGACCACGAATACCGTCAGGCAATCACTGCCGCAGGTACGGGGTGTATGGCGGCGTTATTGGCAGAAAGATGGTTATCGGAGCATAATTTAATCCAAGAATACCGTCAATCAGCCACTTCTGAACATTACGAGACGAAAACCGTTAGCGAAACCCCGGCCGATACGGAGGAAACTTTTGATATTCACAAAACCCGTCACGTTGGGGGTTATGCTTTACGGAAATTATTCCACGATGGCGATCGCTTGTTAATGGTCAAATATGTTTCTCCCACCTGTGGCCCCTGTAAAACCCTGAAACCGATTTTAGATAAAGTGGTCGATGAGTACGATGGCAAAATTTATTTTGTGGAAATTGACATCGAAGCTGACCCAGAAATTGCCAAAATGGGTCAAGTAACCGGGACTCCCACGGTACAATTCTTTAAGGAGCGGGAATTAGTAAAAGAAATGCGCGGAGTCAAACAAAAAAGCGATTTTCGTCAAGTAATTGAGAGTTATCAATAATCAGTTATCAGGAGTCAGGAGTCGGTCGTTAGGAGATAGGGTGATAGGGTTTTGGGGTGATAGGGTGATAGGGTGATAGGGTGATAGGGAAATTTCATCCAAATGCTCCACTTCCCCACTTCCCCACTCCCCCACACCCCACTTCCCCACTTCCCCACTTCCCCACACCCCACTTCCCCACTTCCCCACTTCCCCACTTCCCCACACCCCACTTCCCCACTTCCCCACACCCTATGCTAGAGGCCTTACAATTTGATTTTATGCGCCATGCGATTGCCGCAGGAATATTAGTTAGTATTGCCTGTGGGATTGTTGGTACTTTGGTAGTAGTTAATCGCGTGGTTTTTATCAGTGGTGGAATCGCTCACGCTGCCTATGGAGGGATAGGAATCGGTTATTTTTTTGGGATTAATCCCCTGGTGGGGGCGATATTTTTTACCTTTTTTTCGGCTTTAGGCATGGGTTTTTTACAGCGTCGCATCCGGGAGAGAGCCGATACTTTAATCGGGGTTATGTGGGCGATTGGTATGGCGATTGGGGTAATTTTTATTGATTTAACCCCCGGTTATAAAGCTGATTTAATGAGTTATCTTTTCGGTAGTATTTTAACTGTACCGAGGGATGATTTATGGATAATGGCGGGCATAGATATATTGATTATAACCTTAGTTAGTATCTTTTATAAGGAGTTGTTAGCCATATCTTTTGATGAAACCTTTGCGATTATTCGCAATATTCCCGTGGAGGTAATTTATTTAGGTGTAATGGGAATAACCGCTTTAACTATTGTGGCAGTAATGCAGGTGGTAGGATTAATTATGGTAATTGCTTTATTAACTATTCCCGCCGCTATCAGTGGACAATTTGTTAGAAATATGAAGGGAATGATGATCCTAGCGATTATTTTAGGAATTGTCTTTACTTTAGTGGGTTTGTGGTTATCCTATAGTTTAAATCTCACCTCGGGGGCGACAATTATTTTAGTGGCAGGATCGGGCTATTTAATCAGTCTTGCTTGGAAACCTTTCATCCTAACTATCACCAGAAAAATATCTAATCTTTAAGGCTCTCCCCTAGTTATGGTGATCAGAAAAAGTTATCTAGGGGAGGGTGAAGGCAATTCACCCCCACATTGCCCCACATTAGTTGTTCTCTAGAGGCCGATGGGATAGTCTTGCCAATTATAACCCTAAACGCTGCTTTTGGCGGGCTTTATAGGAGGCTAACAGCCAGATAGAGCCAGAAATCAAAGAAGGAGCAAGGACGAAAAAAGTGGCCATGGTCACGGGATGTTCCCGGGCCCACACCCAATAGATCATCACGGCAAAAATCAAGCCACAGTAAGCTAGTCCTAGAAAGGGGATGCCAATAACTAAAATGGCGAATCGAGTCTCTTTATCCATAAAATATCGGGATGGCAGCGAAAATTTAGCTGATGGGTTCCGTTTGTCCCTATCTTTAGTTATAATCTTCCTTCTGGGATTGCTGGCGGAAAAATAAGGTATTTTTTAGAATTAGGCGCTGATTATTGGGAGGCCTTCCTTGCCGAAACAAAGATTAGATTTATTATTAGTAGCCAAAAATCTCTGTGATTCCCGTCAACAGGCACAGCGATTAATTCGCGCTGGAGAGGTGAAAGTCAATCACCAAATCATCGATAAACCTGCCACAGAAATCGATCCAGAAGCGGCGATCGAGGTTAAGCAGAAACTGCCCTATTTGTCAAGGGGGGGCGAAAAATTAGCTAAGGCCTTAGAATTGTTTGCCATCGATGTCCGCGAGCGCATTTGTTTAGATGGAGGCATTTCCACGGGGGGATTTACCGATTGTCTCTTGCAAAAAGGGGCAAAACGGGTTTATGGGGTCGATGTGGGTTATGGACAAGTGGCCTGGAGTTTACGGCAGGATGAACGGGTTATTTTACTAGAAAGAACTAATTTTCGCTATTTAACCCCAGAAAAGTTATACGGACAGGAAAAACCCGCCGATTTAGCAGTTATGGATCTGTCTTTTATTTCCCTGACCAAAGTTTTACCGACCCTGTGGACGCTATTAAATCCACCGCGAGAAGCGATTTTATTGGTCAAACCCCAATTCGAGGTGGGACGGGAAAAAGTCGGCAAAAAAGGGGTAGTTCGCGACCACCAAGACCAAGCGGGGGCGATTTTTCAGGTTTTACAGGCCGCCGAAGCCCTAGGATGGTTCTATCGGGGTTTAACTTGGTCTCCCATTACCGGACCTGCGGGTAATGTGGAGTATCTTCTCTGGTTATCCACCGATATCGGCCAGGTCAGTCCCAGTTTAGCAGCGATCGCAGAAATTACGCAAGCAGCGATCGAACAGTTTTAAACTAGGTATTTTCTCAAGGAAGCGGGAAGTGGGGGAGATTTTCAGAAAACCCTTGACAAATGGCGAGACTTGCTTTATACTTCATGTATAGTGGGAATCCGTGCGCCCATATATATAGGGTTTTTGAGCAAAGATAAGAGAGAAAAAAATACACTCAAAAATCGGGTTGGGTAGGAAGAGGATAAAGGTATGAAGACGGAAATTTTCTCTCCCCGACAAGGATTAAACAAAGCATTTCTGAGAGTCAAACCGAATCTTTGTCAGGTAGAGAAGTTTCAAGTATTCTTACATACAAAAACGATGATCGGGGAGTTCAATGTATTGGAAAATGGGAGAGATAACCCGAAAAAATTATTGTTAAATCATGTTAAGTCCCGTAGAAACGATTAAAATTCTCGAAAATCATCCCGATCGCACTTTTCCAGCTGGTGAAGTTATTTTTGCCGATGGCACGGAGGGCGAGTTAATGTACGGTATTCTTAGCGGAGAAGTGGAGATGTATATCAAGGGACAATTGATAGAAACTCTAGAAAAAGGGGATGTATTCGGAGCAGGAGCGCTCCTGCATGGGGATAAACTGCGAGAATCCACAGCTATTGCCAAAACTGATTGTAAATTAGCCTATCTCAATCAACCGCAGTTTTTATTTGCCGTGCAGGAAACGCCCATGTTTGCGATCGAAGTGTTAAGAAGTTATTCCGATCGCTTTCGCAAGTTGAAAAAAATCTTCACCGGTGAAGCATAGAGGAGCAAAGGAAAGCCATCCCCTGAAAACTATTGACCGAAAATCTCACCGATAGTTAAACGGGAACCATTAACCAAATCCCCACCAGAACGCGGTGATTTTCCCGATAATTGCACTTCTTTTAATAATAATAAACCCTCACCCGTCTGCACTACCGGCCCGAAATTTTTCCAGAGAGCCACGATCGCTCCCACTTCTCCGCTTAGATGAGAAAGGTCTTTTGTCTGTAATTCTGGAGGAAGTTGACCGAGATCCTCTAGGGGAATAGTGGCCATCACTTTTAGGGGTTGTCCCCGTAAAGTGGTCAGCGCATGAGGATAAAAACCCCGGACTCGATCGTGAATTCTCCGGCCCGAATCTTGCCAGTTGATTAGATAGTCAGATTTTTGAATTAAAGGGGCATAGGTGGCATCGTCGTTATTTTGAGGAATTGGGGTAATTTCTGCTCGATCGAGCTTAGAGAGGGTTTCTAGGAGCAAATCCGCCCCCATTTGTCCTAGGGTTGCTCCCACCTGTTCGGCATTGTCAAAAAGAGCGATCGGGGTGTAGGCTTTCAGTAGCATCGGTCCGGTATCCATGCCCGCATCCATTAACATGGTGGTAATGCCGGTTTCTTTTTCTCCCCTAGCGATGCACCACTGCACGGGGGCTGCTCCCCGATATTTCGGTAAAATTGAGCCATGAACGTTAATACAGCCTAATCTCGGCATCTCTAGAATTTCTGGGGAGAGAATTTGTCCGTAGGCAACCACCACAAAGGCATCCACCCGCGATTGTCTGAGAAAATCTAAGGTTCGAGCGTTTTTTTTGACACTTTTGGGCTGCAAAACCGGTATTTGCTGTTCTATGGCTATTTGTTTCACCGGTGAGGGGATTAATTGATTGCCCCTTCCCCGGCGCTTGTCCGGTTGGGTAACGACGGCAATTACTTCTATATCGGGATTGGCTAATAATTTTTTTAGGGTGGGAACAGCAAAAGTCGGGGTTCCGAAAAAAACAATACGCATGGGAGAGGGGGGATTTTTCAGTTATCAGTGAGCAGTAATCAGTGAATGTCCACCGAGTTATTAACGGCTAACTATGCCAGACCATTGAATTTTTTTGGCTTTTTCCCGACGATAGGAGAAAAAATGATCCTCTTGTTGATAGGTACAAAAAGGAGCGATCGCAATTTGTTCATCCCGAATTCCTAACTGTTGTAGTTGATGATAAATCACCCGTCGCACGTCTAAGCGCACTTTTCCTTTTTCCTCGTCAGCAAATAAGGGGGAGGGGGACAGGTTCAATAAATTCGCCAGAATTTGGTCGGGATTGGTTTCTTGGGGGAATAAACTTAAACCCACTTCTACGGCAACTTCTGCCTCTACTTGATACACTTCCCCGGCAATTGCCGGCCCCAGGGCCAGCACTAAGTTATCTAAACAACTACCTGAGTTTAATAACTGCTTTACTGCTTTGGGAACTATCCTTTTGGCCGTCCCTCTCCATCCAGAATGAATCGCCACCCCAACACCAGTAGAGCGATCGCCTATTAGTACGGGCGTACAATCAGCACTGGCCACCCAAATCCCTTGACCGGAAGCATCGGTGATAATTCCATCCGCTTCGACAATTTCCGGGTTAGTAATCCCTTGGGGATTTAATAGGCGATCGCCATGTACCTGTTTGACCCGATAAACCGGTACATTTGCCCCCAGAGCAGCCGTAAAAGCTTCCGGGGTTTGGGGGTAATAATGACGGGTAAAAAAGCCGTGGGACCAGTCCTCTAGGAGATTACAGGTAAGATAGGGCAATCCTTGCCATATTTGCCATTGCCACAGAGAAGTCTCGGTTAATCGGACATCGATCGCTACATTGGTCACAGTCTAAACCTCTCTTGCTGCATTAATACCTCGTTCTCTCCTATCCTAGTTCTGAGCTTGGCAAACGGCAACCGGAAGATTATTTAGGGTCTGCTGAAAAAGTTTTTCCTAGGGGCAGGGTGTAGGGTGTGGGGTGTGGGGTGTGGGGTTTTACCGATTTTGAGGGGGTCAATTACCTAATTTTCAGGGAAAAAGTCCCTGAATTTACCCCTGATCACTCCCATATCTGGTACTTTTTGAGGGGAACAAAGTCCAAAAGTCTTATCCAACAAGGTTTTTAGATTTATTCAGCAAGCCCTAGATAGAGTTTTGGTTTCTATATTTAACCCCGATCCTCACAAACAAAGTCCACTACTCGATCGATTTCCCGGGATGAGCGGATGCGACGACTACCGCTGCCAAGTTCGCCACCACGACAATTAGCCCACCAACGCTCGCGACTGCCATTGACGATCGCATCAAATTCTCTAATTCTGCCACTATCATAATAACTGCGGCGATCAACGACAAAACGACCGATATTGGGGAGGCGAAATTCTTCGTAAACATTACCTTCCCAACCGCCACCAACATTACCGTGATGGTCGTCCATGCGTACCTCAAACTCGCCCCGACAACCATTTCTCACCACAATATTGCCGTTTTGGAAATCCCAATTACCCTCACAGGGAGCAGCGGAGCGAGTGCGGGTTAATCTCACCTGGGCCCATCGAGCATTGACGGGACAGCGAGTAGTGCGACCGCTTTGACTTTCACAATTAACTCTCATGGTTCTGGCCGCTGCTGGCTCGCTCCCCAGGGGATAAATTAGCAACAAACCCAGACTAGATAATAAAATTTGGCGAAACATTGTTTTTATCTCCAAGAAATTCTCTAGTTTATCTTACAGGGGTATCCAGAAAATGAGTAGTAGTTGCTTGAGGTGCGTTAATCAACAAAAAAGAAGGGTGATTTAACTTCACCCTTCCCCCTATTCGGTAAATTTTCTTGCCATCCTTAGAGAGCGTTACCGCGAGGTAATACTTCTTCCGGGAAGATAAAGTTTTCGTGGGGTTGGTCTTGGGGAGCCATCCAAGCTCTCAGACCTTCGTTAAGCAGAATATTTTTAGTGTAGAAGGTTTCAAATTCCGGGTCTTCCGCCGCTCTCAATTCCTGAGAAACGAAGTCATAG
>NZ_JAPZRB010000325.1:0-2200 GCF_027531105.1 Microcystis sp. LE18-22.4A | reverse complement strand
TCCCTCTGGTTGGAAGAAACTATCGAACTCTTAAAAGCGAAGAGATTTGACGCTTTAGATTTAGAAAACTTAATCGAGGAATTAGAAGACTTGGGAAACGAAAAAAAGTTTCGTGTTGCTAGTTTTTTACAGCAAATTATTCGTCATGCTTTGTTACTGCAATTTTGGACAGAGGAAAGAGCATATAATCAAAGTCATTGGGAATCAGAACTGGTAAATTTTCAAGATCAATTAAATACCTACCTAACGGCAAGTTTACGGAAATATTTAGAACAAGAATTTGATAATATTTATCAGAAGGCAATCCGTTATGTGAGAAAAAAGACAAAAAATCAAGTTACTTTCCCTAATACTTGTCCCTACAGTTTAGAAGAACTTCTCGATCCTAATTGGCTACCACCTTACGAATAAAGGAGATGATAATGACTGTTATTCCCGACTTAAAAATTCTCTACGAAATTGATGATTCCCTCTGGTTGGAAGAAACTATCGAACTCTTAAAAGCGAAGAGATTTGACGCTTTAGACTTAGAAAACTTAATCGAGGAATTAGAAGACTTGGGAAACGAAAAAAAGTTTCGTGTTGCCAGTTTATTAGAGCAAATTATTAGAGATTGTTTATTATTACAATTTTGGACAAGTGAAAGAGAATATAATCGTAGTCATTGGCGTTCAGAAATCGTCAATTTCAAAAACCAGATCGACACTTATTTAACTACTAATCCCCGCAATTATCTCACTCAAGAATTACCTCGTATTTACCAGAAAGCTTTAAATTATGTTAGAGAAAAAACCGATAATCAAGTTAGTTTTCCTGGGGAATGTCCCTACAGTTTAGAAAATCGCCTTGATCTCGATTGGTTCCCTCCAGAAAATGAATAAAGGAAAAAACGAAATGCTGAAAAAGTTTCTACGTTGGCTGATTATTGGGGGAACCTTATTTTTTGTTCTCAGTAACCTTAAAAATAACTGGGATAACGTCACCTCAGTTAGAATTGAAAATCATGGTTGGTTATTTCTTTTCTTGGCACTTGTAACCACTGTTATCGCTCAAATTTGGGCAGGATGGGTGTGGACATGGATACTCAAAAGCTATCAACAACCGATTAAAACTTCCGAGGGAATTGGCATCTATATGATTACCAATTTAGGAAAATATCTACCCGGTAATATCGGTCACTTTTATGCTCGCATCGTGGCAATTAATAAAGCAGGAAGTGATTGGGGAACCGCTAGTTTAAGCGTTTTATTAGAACTTTTATTGCTGGTGTGTGCAGCCTTAGCCATAGCAGTTATTGGGAGTGGTTTAGGTTGGATGAAATCTAGCTCAAGTCTAGGGATACAGATATTAGTTTTAGGATTAATTTTAATCGGCATTCATCCCAAATTTTTAAATTATCCTCTGAAAATCCTTAGCCAAAAGAAAAAGATTGCTCAAGAACCTGTTTATCTAACTAAATATCCTCTCGTCCCTCTCTTGGGTGAAACTGGATTTTTATTGTGGCGCGGTGCGGGTTTTATTTTAGCTTGGATGGTGTTAAAAATGATTACCCCCGCTCAGATTTTACCCCTCTTAGGAACCTTTAGTTTTGCTTGGTTATTGGGTTTAGTTGTCCCCGGAGCGCCGGGAGGATTAGGAGTTTTTGAAGCTACAGTGATCGCACTTTTAGACACAGAAAACTTTCCCGCCGCTAACGTACTTATCACCGTTGCTATCTATCGTTTAATTAGCATTCTCTCTGAGGTCATTGCCGCCGGAATCGGGACAAAATTAGTTAAAGATAAAGCCAAGTTTTTTAGTTAGCTTAAGGATATTATACTAAATCTGGTTATTAAAAACTGATTATCTATTGCTCCTTTTGCCTATTGCAAGAGTGCCTATTGCCTCTCCTGATATGTAGCCTATACTCAACGGATTTAGTATTAGTCGGGTGTGTTAGCCCAGTATAACGCACCCGGAAGAAAAGTTTTGATCATTGTTAAGCGGAGATAATTTTCTCAACTCCTAAAATCTATCTCCTCACTCCTAAATTCTGATGTAACATAGGATCAATAATCAGCAAAAACATGGATACTCCCACCTAGAGAGGCCGAAAAAATGACGATTGCCAAAAGCGACGAAACTGCCACCTCTCCGGCACTGATAGAAGAAGATTTCGAGGACTTCTGGGAACCCCCCCCACCCCCCACAGACTTAATTT